>NZ_JBFRJM010000011.1:61956-145729 GCF_041468865.1 Vibrio sp. 10N.286.52.C3
CTGGCGATGCCAAGAAAGATGCAGTCGCTGCGGCCATTGCTCGCGCTAAAGCCAAAAAAGCACAACAAGCAGAATCAGCTACTCAAACCGAAAGTGAAGCTCCGGCTGAAAGTTCTGGCGATGCTAAGAAAGATGCTGTCGCTGCGGCCATTGCTCGTGCTAAAGCCAAGAAAGCACAGCAAGCTAAGCAGGCCGTAACTGAAGAAACCGCTTCTGAACCTGAGATTGAACCTTTAGTTGAAATAAAGGCTGAGACTCAACAAGAGCCCGCCGATCCTAAAAAAGCTGCCGTTGCCGCTGCAATAGCTCGCGCTAAAGCGAAGAAAGCACAGCAAGCTAAGCAGGTCGAAGCAGAAGCAACCGCTCCTGAAGCTGTAGTTGAGATTGAAATGGAAGCTGAGATTCAATCAGAACCAGTCGATCCTAAAAAAGCAGCTGTTGCTGCCGCAATTGCTCGTGCTAAAGCAAGAAAGGCGCAGCAAGAGCAAGACAAAAAGAATAATGAGGAGAAAGAGTAGTGGCCTTCTTTATCGCCAGCTCACCGCACGCACACAATCGTCGAAGCACCCCAGATCTCATGAAATGGGTCGCTATTTGTGCATTGCCAGGTCTACTAGCTCAAACCTACTTCTTTGGATGGGGTACGCTCATCCAGTTAGTATTTGCTATTGCACTTGCTGTTACCTTTGAAGCCGCTGTAATGCTGCTAAGAAAACGTCCGCCAGTGATGGCATTACGTGATTACAGCGCTGTTGTGACCGCTTGGCTACTCAGTGTCGCGATTCCGCCACACTCTCCGTGGTGGATTCTAGTGATAGGTATGTTCTTCGCTATTGTCATCGCTAAGCACCTATATGGCGGCCTTGGACAAAATCCATTTAATCCAGCGATGGTTGCTTACGTTGTTTTGCTGATCTCATTCCCAGTTCAAATGACCAGTTGGAATGCGCCGACCAGCTTAACCGCTGAAGCAACAAGCTTTGTTGACTCCTTCTTGATGATCTTTACTGGTTTCAATAATGAAGGTTTATCTCTACAACAAGCTCGTCTTGGTATTGATGGTACCACTATGGCGACGCCACTCGATGCCTTCAAAACAGCATTAACGGCAGGTAACACGGCTTCTGAAGCTCTGTCTCAACCTCAATTTAGCTGGTTAGCTGGCGTGGGTTGGGAATGGGTAAACCTTGCTTACCTTGTTGGTGGCCTAGTGTTGATTAAGCAACGTGTGATTCAATGGCATATTCCGGTAGCTTTCATCGGCAGCCTTGCGCTGTTTAGCCTGATATTCTTAATCTTAACTCCAGGTGAAACCGCTTCGCCAACCATTCACCTATTGTCTGGCGCAACCATGCTTGGTGCATTCTTCATTGCAACCGATCCGGTTTCAGCCTCGACGACAGTGAAAGGTCGCTTGGTATTTGGCGCTCTGATTGGCGGGTTAGTCTTTATTATCCGCAGTTGGGGTGGCTTCCCTGATGGCGTGGCGTTTGCTGTATTGTTAGCCAACATGTGTGTTCCACTGATTGACTACTACACCAAACCTCGTACATACGGCCACTAAGGAAGCAGATACTATGCTAAATGCAATTAAGAAAAACGGTCTTGTACTTGCGATTTTTGCCTGCGCTTCGACAGGTTTGGTGGCCGTTACTCACTACCTGACCAAAGATCAGATCAAACAGCAAGAACAGGCTCAGTTACTGTCTGTTCTTAACCAAGTTATCCCGCACGATCTGCACGATAATGAACTATTTTCAGCCTGTACTCTGGTTCAAGCAGAAGAGCTGGGCACTGAACAAGCAATGCCGGCTTATATTGCTACACTCAACGATGAACCTAGCGCGATTGCGATCGAAGCCATTGCTCCTGATGGCTACAATGGTGCAATAAAAGTAATTGTTGGGATGAAAATTGACGGTACCATTTTGGGTACACGTGTGCTTTCCCACAGGGAAACTCCGGGGTTAGGCGATAAGATAGACCTTCGAGTGAGTGATTGGATACTCTCTTTTGCAGGTAAACAAGTAACCGAGTCAAATCTTGATCGTTGGAAGGTTCGTAAAGATGGTGGTGATTTCGACCAGTTTACTGGCGCGACCATCACACCAAGAGCTGTCGTGAAGTCCGTCAAACAGGCGGTGCAGTACGTTAACCAAAACAACCAAGCATTGCTTGCTCAACCTCTAAATTGTGGTGGTGAATAATGAGTGACCATAAAACACTGATTAAAAATGGCATGTGGGCCAATAACCCTGCTCTAGTTCAGCTTCTTGGGTTGTGTCCGCTGTTGGCTGTCTCTTCGACAGTGACGAACGCACTTGGCTTAGGTATTGCTACCTTGCTTGTATTGGTCGGTTCGAACGTTTCTGTCTCTTTGGTTCGAAACCATGTGCCAAAAGAAGTTCGTATTCCAGTATTCGTGATGATCATTGCATCACTGGTAACCTGTGTTCAACTACTGATGAATGCCTACGCATACGGGCTTTACCTATCTTTGGGTATCTTCATCCCACTGATCGTAACCAACTGTATCATCATTGGCAGAGCTGAAGCCTTCGCTTCTAAAAACGAAGTTTTACCTGCTGCTCAAGATGGTTTCTGGATGGGCCTTGGCATGACATCGGTACTGGTTGTATTGGGTGCGATGCGTGAGGTTATTGGTAACGGAACCCTATTTGATGGCGCAGACTTGCTCCTTGGTGATTGGGCTTCGGTATTGCGCATTCAGATATTCCAATTTGATAACAGCTTCTTGTTAGCCCTGCTACCACCAGGTGCCTTTATTGGTGTTGGTTTCTTGATTGCTTTGAAAAATATCATCGACAACCAAGCTAAAGCTAGACAGCCCAAACAAGAAAAACCAGCTATTGAACGCGCTCGCGTTACCAATGCCTGATAAGTTACAGTAGCTTAAACCCTGCTGAGTAACTCAACCGCTCAGCAGGTAAATAGATTAACCAAGTACACATAATAATGACGCTCATAAGAGCGCGTAACCGATGATAAAGCCTGAACCATTGCGGAACTTGTTATTTTAAAACGAGTAAGTTTGAAAGAACTCCGCCGGAACTCAAGCCCTAACTATTTGAAAGTAATGTCGCTATGAACAATGTAAAACGAGTAGAAATACTTGAGCGTTTAAGAGAAAACAATCCCAAGCCAGAAACTGAGCTTAACTGGAACAGTCCTTTCGAGTTGCTGATCGCCGTGCTCTTATCTGCTCAGGCAACCGATGTCAGCGTCAACAAAGCCACTGATAAGCTTTACCCTGTGGCTAATACTCCACAGGCTATTTTCGACCTAGGTGTCGATGGCCTAAAAGAGTACATCAAGACCATCGGTCTGTTTAATTCGAAAGCAGAAAACACCATCAAAACGTGTCGTATGCTGCTTGACCTACACAATGGTGAAGTACCGGAAGATCGCGCTGCATTAGAAGCCCTTCCAGGCGTTGGTCGTAAAACAGCCAACGTAGTGTTAAATACTGCATTCGGTTGGCCAACCATTGCCGTTGATACTCACATCTATCGTGTATCAAACCGCACTAAGTTAGCGATGGGTAAAACCGTCGACGATGTCGAGGCAAAGCTGCTCAAAGTTATTCCCAAAGAATTCAAACTGGATGTCCACCATTGGCTCATTCTTCATGGACGTTACACCTGTGTCGCACGTAAACCACGCTGTGGCAGCTGTATCATTGAAGACCTCTGTGAATTCAAAGAAAAGAGCGAAGATTAGTCTTTCCGTTCACAACGATTAATCAATACGGCAGCGCTTAAAGCGCTGCTTTTTTATTGCCACTCTCTAGAATCCGCCTCTACATAAGTTTTCACTTCTAATTCTGCGTTCCCAAGACAACAGGCATAAAAAATCCCGCCTTTTATGGCGGGATTCAATTATTTAGCTAAGAAGTCTGTCTTAGATAAACTCCACTTTAGTCACTTCTTTGATAGCAGATAGAACAAATGTTGGTACTGCTGCAATGAAGATTAACGATATTAAGTGATTAAACTCTAGCGCTTCTGTGCTGAATACCAACTGACCGAAGCTTGTGTACACAACGCTTAAAGACAAGATAGCCGATACTGCCACCGCACCAAGTAGGTAGTGGTTAGTGAACGGATTCTTACGATAAATCGTTGTAAACGTACGTGCATCGAACAAGCTCCAAAGTTGAGCAAAGATCAGTGTTAAAAACGCAACGGTTTGTGCGTATTGAGCACTGTAACCACCGTCGAGTGCGTAAGAGAATGTCACAAAGCTTAGACCACCTAATGCGAGACCACGAGTTAGGATACGAGCGCCTAGACCATTAGAGAAGAAGCCTTGGTCACGTTTGCCTGGCTTACGCTCCATGAGATCTTTCTCTTCTGGCTCAACACCGAGTGCGAGTGCTGGTAGACCATCAGAAACGAGGTTAACCCATAAAATCATTAGTGGAGTTAGCGGAAGTACTACATCTGGTCCCATGAGTAGGAATGCAAATAGGATTACCGAAACCTCACCCACGTTCGCTGTAAGTGCTTGGCGGATAAACTTACGTAGGTTATCGAAAATTTGACGACCCTGACGTACCGCCTTCACGATAGTACTGAAGTTGTCATCCAACAGGATAAGGTCACCTGAGTCTTTCGCAACAGACGTACCTGTAATACCCATCGCAACACCAATGTCTGCACGACGCAGTGCTGGCGCATCGTTCACGCCGTCACCGGTCATAGAGGCAACTTCATTGTTCTCTTGCTGCGCTTTTACGATACGCAGCTTGTGCTCTGGTGTAACACGGGCAAATACTGCAACCTGAGAACAGATAGACAACAGCTTCTCGTCATCCATTTGGTCAAGCTCAGCACCCGTTACCACTAGATCGTCTTCGCTACGGATGATTCCGATTTCACGAGCAATCGCTGCTGCCGTGACTGCGTGGTCACCGGTAATCATTACCGTACGAACACCAGCGCTATAACAGCTATTTACTGCATCGCGTACTTCTGGGCGTGGTGGATCCATGATGCCATAGATACCCAGGATGCTGACGTCTTTTTCAAGCTCAGGGAAATCTAACTCAAGCTCTTCTTCTTTTAATTCACGGAAACCAACGGCAAGTGTACGCAGAGCATCACCACCAAAGGTTTGGATTGCCGCTTCAAAGTTTAAATGAAGCTCTTGAGACGGTGCGGTATCGAGAGCCAAGTTGCCTGAAACTTCACAGCCAACCGTTGGTACGAAACCACCGTCAACCATGAAGCTGGTTGATTTACCAAGAACAACATCTGGCGCACCTTTCAATGCTAGGAAGTGCTTACCTTGTGGGTCACGAACGATAACAGAAGCCATCTTACGACCAGAATCGAACGGGAACTTCTTAACGATTGAGTAGCCACCCGTTGATAGCATTTCATCTTGTTTAAGACCTGCTTTTGCAGCTGCAACAATTAGTGCACCTTCTGTCGGGTTGCCACGAACCGTCCATTTACCATCAGCATTTACATATTCAGCATCGTTACAAAGCGTTGCAACAACAAGACCTTTCATCATTGCAGGGCTGTTTGTCGCTTCGACATTGTGACCTTTGGTAATGAATTCACCCTTAGGATCAAAACCTTTACCTGACACATCCCAGTAACGACCAGACACATCGTACGCTTTCATCACCTGCATTTGGTTTTGTGTTAGCGTACCGGTTTTATCTGAACAGATAACGGTTGTAGAACCAAGCGTTTCGATTGCTGCTAGCTGTTTAGCCAAAGCATTATTCTTAACCATCTTAGTCGAGCCCATCGTTAATACGATAGTAACCACCGTTGGTAAACCTTCAGGAATAGCGGCAACCGATAAAGAGATACCTGTTGTTAGGATTTCTAACCATGGCATACCGTGGTAAACACCGATAGCACAAACAATAGCAACAACCACAAGAGCAACAACCAATAATGCGAGTGCGATGGTGTCCATACGCTCTTGCATTGGTGTTTTCGTCTCTTCCGTTTGGTTCATCATATCAGCGATGTGACCAACTTCAGTTTGCATACCTGTGCTTGTTACCACAGCAAGGCCTGTACCTGTAGTCACGATTGTTGTCATGAAGCCCATGTTCTTCTGATCGCCAAGACCAAGGGTCTCATCTTCAAGGCGTTCAGACTGCTTATTCACTGGCTCAGATTCACCGGTCAGTGCAGCCTCATCTACCGTCAGACGGTTTGACTCAAGAATACGAACATCAGCAGGCAGAATATCGCCAGTATTAATTTTGATGATGTCACCAGGAACGAGGGTTTTAGCTGGAACACTGATCCATTTACCATCGCGCATCACTTCGGCTTCTGGAGCTGCCATTTCTTTTAGCGCTTCCATCCCTTTCTGAGCTTTAAATTCTTGCCAGAACGCGATACCAGTATTGATAAGGATAATCACTGCAATAGCAATAGCATCAATCGCGTGGCCAGTAGACCAAGAAACGATTGCACCAACAGCTAGAATAAAAATCAGTGGGTTTTTATATTGATGAATATACAGTTCCCACGCAGAAGCTGACTCTTGTGCAGTCAGTTCGTTAGTGCCGTGCTTCTCTAAGCGTGCATCCGCTTCAGAAGTTGATAAACCTGTCGTTTGATCTGCGTTCAGTTCGTTTAAAACATCTGAACTTTGTTGTGTAAACCATTTACTCGTCATTTGAGTACTCCACATCAATGCCTCACGCCGAGGCTAATGTAATAAAATAATACTTATTCTTATGTGATAGAAAAATCGCACAAATCAAAAGTGAATATTTAGTCGATTTGGTGCGCTTGAAAAACTATATAGTAAGGATTGTCTATTTAGCAAAGATCGCAAAAGATACACTTGATACACACTTGACAGCTACTTTGAAAACACAACCACATCAAACATCAAACATAAAACAAACAATACAAGCCCAAACTATTGTTTAAAAAAGATAAGCACAAAAAATAGACACCCTTTGCACTTTCGTAAAAACCATTGGTTATCGGCGTATTTTATCGAAAATTCCTTAATAACGAAGTAAAACATCGGAATAACCTTTCTATAAACAGGGAGATGTTGGCGTAATCATAAATTGATAAAATGGAAAGTTAGATGCCAATTGTAAAAACGAAAGGAAATCAGCAACAAGATGGAGATATAAGTCACAATTCAACAACCAAGGCCATTCTTGGCCATTACAAAAAAGACCAACACTCAAACTTACTATTTATGCAAAACTGCGAATTAAGCGCTAGTGACTGACAAATTAATAAGGCCGTCGCTCTTTAATTTCTTGTAATACAAATAAGAAAAAAGGCAGAGGGGGAGAGTAAGATAGATGATGAGAATAAGAAAATATGACCAAACTCATCATCTCTTTGGTGTTGCTTATGAGCTTGCTCATATATAGTGCTATAAAAGAAACAACCAATAACAAGCTAGGAGCAAATCATGTCAAACGGTCGTATTTTACACACCATGCTACGCGTGGGTGATCTAGACAAGTCTATCGAGTTCTACACCAATGTAATGGGCATGCAGCTATTACGTAAGAACGAAAACAAAGAGTACGAATACACACTGGCTTTCGTTGGCTTTGGCGACGAATCTCAAGGCGCAGTGATTGAGCTGACTTACAACTGGGGCACCACGGAATACGATCTTGGCTCTGCTTTTGGTCACGTTGCTATCGGTGTTGATGACATCTACACAACGTGTGATGCGATTAAAGCAGCTGGCGGCAACGTAACGCGAGAAGCGGGTCCGGTTAAAGGCGGCTCTACACACATTGCGTTCGTTAAAGATCCTGATGGCTACATGATTGAGCTGATTCAGAACAAACAAGCAAGCGCAGGTCTAGAAGGTTAATTCCTTAACTTCTTTGAGAAGTTGAGTTTGAACGCCTGATGAAATAAAAAAGAAGCGAGCACTATGCTCGCTTCTTTTTTATCACTCTCCCCATAATCGATATGCTTCACCAATTATTCTTAACAATCTCATTGATGAAACTTTACATGATAATGATTATCATTTGAATTAACCACCTATTGATTAATGAGGTAATACAATGATTAGCGAATCGGAAAAACACACGTTACTTGCCGATACTGCATTGCAGCTCGACGATCCTGTACGAAGTATTCTTCATTATCAGCAGGCTTAGAACTTAAGTGAAGAAATTACAGAACGCACCGATATTCAAGCCGATGAGCGCTTACTGATTTCGGTGATTTCTTGCCACAATCTTGCTCAATTCTGGCGTTGGGCTGGCGACACTGAATACGAGCTCAAGTATCTTCAACTGGCTTCTGAAAAGGTACTCACACTGATCCCTCAGTGCCCTAATACTCAATGTTCAAGCTTTATCGATTCTATTGGTTGCTGTAAGAAAGCGCTGATCGATTTCATGAAACGCCACCCAAACCCTAAAATTGCCTCTATGGTGGAGAAGATCGATACCGCGACCAACTGTGAAATGATCGCCCGCTTCCGCTTGAACTAAACAAGTTACGTCCAAACAACGACTCCAAATCTAAAACATAAAAAAGCCCGTCATCAAGACGGGCTTTGTCATTTCAAAACAAGCTATTGTTTAGCTTAAACCTGTGTACGACCTAAAGAGATCACAACACGTCGGTTCTTGTCTTTACCAATTGGCGAGTTATTGTCTGCAATCGGACGACGCTTACCATAGCCTTGTACTTGAATACGATCTTCTGGCAAGCCTAGAGATTTGAAGTACTCTCTTAACGATTCCGCTCTGCGCTCTGAAAGGTTTTGGCTAATCCCTTTGCTGTCGACAGAGTCGGTGTACGTTGCCACCAGCACAAGGTCGATGTCTTGATTATAGCGAACGTAATCAGCAATCTGGCTCAGCCTTTTACGCGACGATTTATTCAGCTGATCGCTGTTGCGGTCGTAATGCAAAATAGTGAAAGAGATATCTTCAAAGCTGTAAGGCAGCAGATTAGCAACACAGTCACTGAACACATTGTATTTTTCTTGGAACAACACCGACGACAACGACACTTCGATACGTTGATCTCGGCTCTGCCACTCTTGGTAGCTGAATGTCGGATAACGCCCTTTCTCCAACTCACTCAAGATGCCCCAAGCTGTTTGACCGCCGACATAGCCGTCAAATTGCTGGAAGAACTTAATGGTTGTCATACGATCAGCACTTTCACCCGGACGCCAAGGTGGCGGCATAGAGATCAAGCTTACATTGCGCGTCGCACCCATTGGACGGCGCATTTTAAGCTCAAAGTCCAAAATGATTTTTTTACTCGCGCGAGATGAGAACTCAGCATCACCAAAGTTTGGAATTGGGTGAACCAAGCGACATTCAAGTGGCGTGTTGGCTACCATCTCCCATGTCGACTGTTGAGGAGATGCTCCGTAACGCTTTTCTTGTGCCATGACCGATGACGACACAAGTAGCGAAAATAGCATTGAACCTGTTATGAGTTGTTTCTTCATAAAGTGGAGTATCTCTTAAGCAATTCGTTTAACAATGCAGCCAATTGCCGCATTTTTCTCTCACGTTTAAATATGCAATTATCAAGCCGTAATGGGTTGGGTAATTTAAGATTTATTGCCCTTCCCTAGTTTTTATCACTGCTATTATCTGCAATAATGCAGCCTTAATCACACTTATTTGGGCTAACATGACTGTAGAAAACGAAGCTCTGACCCTAAAAAAACGCTTTCGCGGCTATTTTCCAGTGGTCATCGACGTGGAAACCGCAGGGTTTAACGCTGAAACCGATGCATTATTAGAAATCTGTGCCATTACATTAAAAATGGATGAGAACGGAGATCTGCACCCTGCATCAACGCTTCATTTTCACATTGAGCCTTTTGAAGGCGCAAATATAGAGCAGGCAGCATTAGACTTTAACGGAATTAAAGACCCATTTAGCCCATTACGTGGTGCTGTGTCGGAACAAGAAGCCCTTAAAGAAATCTACAAGCTAGTGAGAAAAGAACAAAAAGCTTCAGATTGCAGTCGTGCAATCATGGTTGCTCACAACGCTACATTCGATTTGAACTTCGTTAATGCGGCAAGTGAGCGCTGTAAGCTTAAACGCGTCCCTTTCCATCCATTTGCTACTTTTGACACTGCAGCTCTTAGTGGTCTTGCCTACGGTCAAACCGTTTTGGCTAAAGCTTGCCGCACTGCAGGGATGGAATTTGACAACAAAGAAGCACACTCTGCTTTGTATGATACGCAAAAAACCACAGAGTTATTTTGCGGCATTGTAAACAAATGGAAAGCCCTTGGTGGTTGGCCTCTTGTTGACGAAGAATAAAAAATAGAGTCGGTAAACGTTTTTTCGTATTGCCTTCATAAAAAACACAACATCCCGAGAATAATATGAATCCTGTTGTAATTTCAGTTTGCATCATGCTTGTTTTAGCTTTGATGCGCGTAAACGTAGTCGTTGCTCTGACGTTCAGTGCAATTATCGGTGGCGTAGCCTCTGGTATGAGCTTGAACGACGCAGTCGCGGCTTTCGAAAGTGGATTAGGCGGCGGTGCAACGATTGCACTTAGCTACGCTATGCTTGGTACATTCGCTGTTGCTATCTCACGTTCTGGTATCACAGATCTCCTTGCTCAAAGTGTTATCAAACGCATTCACGGCAAAGAGAACAGTGCGGCATCGACTGGTCTTAAATACGGCATGCTTGCGTCGTTGATCTTAGTGACCATGTCTTCGCAAAACGTGATTCCAGTACATATCGCCTTCATCCCAATCTTAATCCCACCTCTACTAGGCGTATTCGCAAAAATGAACCTAGACCGCCGTCTAGTTGCGTGTGTACTTACTTTTGGTCTGATTACACCTTACATGGTGCTACCGATTGGTTTTGGTGGCATCTTCCTAAACAACATTCTGCTTAAAAACCTTCACGACAATGGTCTTGAAAACGTAGTAGCAAGCCAAGTGCCAATGGCGATGTTGTTACCCGCTGCGGGCATGATCTTCGGTCTTCTTACGGCAGTATTCTTTACTTACCGTAAGCCTCGCCAATACAAAGAAACCTCTCACACTGTTGTTTCAACAGAAGTGAAAGAGATCAACAAGAAGCACATCCTAGTAGCAGCAGCTGGTATCGTAGCAGCGCTAACAGTTCAACTATCGACTGGCTCTATGATCATCGGTGCTCTAGCGGGTTTCATGGTATTTACCTTCGGTGGCGTTATTGCTTGGAAAGAGACACAAGATGTCTTCACCAAGGGCGTTCACATGATGGCAATGATCGGTTTCATCATGATTGCAGCAGCAGGTTTCGCGGCAGTTATGAAGCAAACAGGTGGCGTTGAATCTTTGGTTGAAGCACTTTCAACAAGCATCGGCGACAACAAGCCTCTAGCAGCACTACTTATGCTAATTGTTGGTCTATTGGTTACTATGGGCATTGGTTCTTCGTTCTCTACGATTCCAATCCTTGCAACTATCTACGTTCCACTAGCAGCTGCATTTGGCTTCTCGCCAATGGCAACAATCGCTCTAGTAGGTACAGCTGCTGCACTTGGTGATGCGGGCTCTCCGGCTTCTGACTCAACATTAGGTCCAACGTCTGGTCTAAATGCTGATGGTCAACACGAGCACGTATGGGAAACCGTAGTACCGACGTTCCTGCACTACAACATCCCACTGATCGTATTCGGTTGGATTGCAGCCATGGTTCTGTAATTAGGTTCTGTAGTTAAACAGTCCTACGCTCACTTTTATAAAGACCGCCTCGTGCGGTCTTTTTTGTCTCTGAGATTCATTCTACTCTTCCTTCCGTTCACTCTCATTGAACTAGCGACACCAAACAAAAAAGGCTTACTCTGATGAGTAAGCCTTAGAAATCATTGCGAATACAGATGACTCTGGCTGAATTACGCAGCGGGAGCATTACTCACTAAAATTTCGCGAATAGACTTAAGCGTCGCTTCCGTTGAATGATAATCCAATTCAACTTCACTAAAGATGCCGTTCACTTCAAGCATTAAGGTCGGGTAAGAAAATACACCCATCGCTTCTTTAAAGCCTAGCTGGTCATCTAACTCACTTTCCAATAACTTGCTAGAAAGGTCATTTTCAAACTGTTGAACATTCATACCTAGCTCTTCAGCCAACTGCAAATGTGTGTCTTGGCTATGTGGCAACATCGCACGAAGGTAGTAAGCATGTTGAATCGCTTCAAGCATCGCTTCGTAGTGGTCTTGAAAACCTGCAGCAATCACGGCACAGCACGCAGGGTAAGTACTGCGAACAGGTTGGCACTCTGTCCAAAAATCATGGTTAAACTCAGTACCCAACTTAGCTTCGATCTGCTTCCAAATCGCTTGCAGCTTGCCTTTCATCTCTTCTGACATTGGCTCATCAGAATCCGGGGCCAAACCACCCACTACATAGTTAAACTCAATGCTCGCAGGCAATTGTTGTTTCAATAACTCAAGTGTTGGCTTGTAACCCCAACACCAGCTGCACATTGGATCATGCACATAATGAAGTTTTACGTTCATTGTTCATTCCTTATCGAGTCAATGATTCGATCAATTCAAACAAAAAAGGAGCCTGATTAAGGCCCCTCATTTTAACTATTCAGCGCAAAGGCTAGAACTTATTCAGCGTCATCGCCAGCAACTTTAGCCGCTGCTTCTTTGATGATTGGCTGAAGTTCGCCTTTTTGGAACATCTCAAGAATGATGTCACAACCACCGATTAGCTCACCTTCAACCCAAAGTTGTGGGAAAGTTGGCCACTGTGCGTAAGCAGGAAGCTCTGCACGGATATCAGGATTTTGTAGGATATCTACGTAAGCAAATTTTTCGCCACATGCCATTAGAGCTTGAGACGCTTGAGAAGAGAAACCACAGCTAGGTAGCTTAGGAGAACCTTTCATGTACAGTAGAATAGTGTTTTCTTCAATTTGCTGTTTGATTTTATCGATAGTTTCCATTGCTTCCTCGTTAATGGATTACGGCTTTTATTGCCTTTATTCTACCCCAAACTAAAAGAATAAAAACCATATAAAAAAAGCGGTTAACAAGCTAAGCTAACAATTCACACAAAAGTAATGAAATAAGCTTTTAATAAAGTAAAAACTTGCTAAACTATATCGCAAGTCAGCAAATTGACCATGGTTGGCAGTATAGCGAGCCATGAATAATAATATCACTGGAAGCAATCGAAAGAGTTAACTCTTTCATATCAATGGAGAATTGAGCAATGGCATTTGAACTACCGGCTCTTCCTTACGCGAAAGACGCGCTAGAACCACACATCTCAGCAGAAACGCTAGATTTCCACCACGGTAAGCACCACAACACTTACGTTGTTAAGCTAAACGGCCTTATCCCAGGTACTGAGTTTGAAGGCAAAACACTAGAAGAGATCGTTAAGACTTCTACTGGTGGTGTTTTCAATAACGCTGCTCAAATCTGGAACCACACGTTCTACTGGCACTGTCTTGCTCCTAAAGCGGGCGGCGAACCAACTGGCGCTGTTGCAGAAGCTATCAACGCTGCATTCGGTTCTTTCGAAGAATTCAAAGCGAAATTCACTGATTCAGCAATCAACAACTTCGGTTCTTCTTGGACTTGGTTAGTTAAGAAAGCTGACGGTTCTCTAGACATCGTTAACACTTCTAACGCTGCTACTCCTCTAACAGAAGAAGGTGTTACTCCACTTCTAACTGTTGACCTATGGGAACACGCTTACTACATCGATTTCCGCAATGTTCGCCCTGACTACATGGCTGCATTCTGGAACCTAGTAAACTGGTCTTTCGTAGAAGAGAACCTAGCTAAGTAATTATTGCTTACGCTGCGCTATTTATAGCGAGTTATCTATTGAAAGCTCATGCCTCGGCGTGAGCTTTTTTGTATCTGTCGTGTTCCACAAAATCTAAACATTTCGTAATAAACCCGCCAATAGCGCTTATTTCTCGAACTATTGATAGCCTTCTTCCCAACCCTAGATAAATTCTCTATTTGCCTGTAATTAAACACTAAAGTTTGCCGACTCCATGCCGTTAAAGGTGTATCCAATGAGAGGCGACATGCAAATACATACTTTAGACAAACCAGGAATCATCAACGAACTGAAGTTCGGCATCGGGATCAGCCAAGCGGTTGAGCAAGGTCGCCGTGCAGATTTCGCGTTGCTGTTATCTATGTTTTCTAATGATGTCCGTGATTGCACGCCAATTGACACCATTGAAATCACAGAGACAAATGAAGATCGCCTGCGCAAACAATTTGGCATAGCAGAACCTCAACAACTGCGTTCAAACCAGTCTTCATATGAGATTTCAGCTCAGCAATCTAATCATTTTCATCAAGCTAGCCTTGCCAGCGCCAAGCTCAGCCATTACTTGAAACCTGAAGCGCTTGCCTTCATGCCTGAAGATACAGCCGACTTACCCGAAGAGGTTTACCAAAACCTTTCTGGTCATGACCGACGCAAACTCGCAAACAAGCATTTACCTGATTTGCCACATGCCACGCTCTACAATGAGCTAACCACCGCGCAACGTCAGTATCAAATTCAAGCTCAAGTATAGCGGTCGCCTACCTTTCCCTTTTTCGCTGTCTATCCATAGCTCTTCTTCGACTAACTCGCACACTTCAAAGTATTCACACGAATGATATGAACCACTAGCCTTAGGCAACCTAAAAACACCTGATGTCGGTTACCGCTTGAAGTTACTACAAAATGTGACGTGCCACTAACTTCATAAAAACTTATTAATTGGCACACCTTAGTTTGAACCAATTCACACCCGTTGTATAAATTTTAACCCATCCTTATCCGACATGGACGATTTGTTTAGGTACTGGGATGGAAATAAAAAGCTCAATCATATTGGTGACATCTGCCGGCTCGCGACTGGGGGGGGCGATTGCGAACCACTTTGTTAACCTTGGAGCCACCGTCATCCTTTGTGATAAAGACACGGAAGCACTTAAAGCGACGTATCTACAGTGTGCCCGGTTTTCTGACTCTGTTTACCACTACACGCTCAAAGGCAATGACAGCCAAGCGATTCTCAGCGTATATGATTTTATTCAAACCACCTTCAACACGACACCCGATGTGCTGGTCAATAACTGGATAAGCTCCCCAATGCCTAGCCTAATTGGCGATCAGCCTGTGAGCAGCTTTATTAATGATCTCTCATCGATGGCATCGACCCTGTTCGCATTTGGGCAAATCAGTGCTGAGAGATTGCGAGAGGAAGATAAGGAAGGCGTGATTGTGAATGTGATATCTCATGATGACTTTCACGATGTGTCTGGCTTAGAGAGCGCAAACTCAATGATCACTGGCTTTACCCATAGTTGGGCGAAAGAGCTGACTCCCTTTGGCATTCGAGTCGGTGGCGTTGTTCCCGCCGTTCATAACTCCGATGGCAAGCTCAACCGATGTCACTGGGCGCAGCTGCAAGACGAGCTGACCAGAACAACCGAATACATTGTCTCGAATGACTACTTCAGTGGGCGAGTTGTCGCGGCAGAGGTTTAACTCCCTATTCCAATTGAACATGACTGGCTCAGCTCATATTAAGTAGCAGAGCTATTGCCTCTCAATCCGTTTTACAAACGAACCAAACATAAAAAAAGCCCCAGTCTCTCGACTGGGGCTTTCATCTTTTCCCGATAGATAAGTATCGTGCTAGCGAAAACTTATCTCAAAACTAATGCTTACTTATTATGCGTTAGCTTTTTCTTTTTTAGCTTTTGGCGCTTTCGCTTCAGCTGGCTTTTGGTCTGCTTTCTTAAGGATAACTGTAGTACCTTCGAAAGTTTCGCCTTCAACGTATGGTTGGCCGAAGTAAGAAGTTGTTAGAACTTCTTTTAGCTCAGTGATTAGAGGGTAACGTGGGTTAGCACCTGTACACTGGTCATCGAACGCTTCAACAGCTAGCTCGTCTAGTTTAGCGATGAAGTCAGACTCGTTAACACCCGCAGCTTGGATAGATAGTGGGATGTCTAGGTCAACTTTAAGCTCTTCTAACCAAGTCAGTAGACGTTCAATCTTCTGAGCTGTACGGTCACCAGCTTGGCTTAGGCCTAGGTGGTCAGCAACTTCAGCGTAACGACGACGTGCTTGTGGACGGTCGTACTGAGAGAATGCAGTCTGCTTAGTTGGGTTATCGTTCGCGTTGTAACGTACAACGTTTGAGATAAGTAGTGCGTTAGCAAGACCGTGTGGTAGGTGGAACTCAGCACCAATTTTGTGAGCCATTGAGTGACACACACCTAGGAATGCGTTCGCAAATGCTACACCAGCGATAGTTGCTGCGTTGTGTACTTTCTCACGAGCTATTGGGTCAGCCGCACCATTTTTGTAGCTTGATGGTAGGTATTCTTTAAGCATCTTAAGAGCTTGAAGAGCTTGACCGTCTGAGTACTCGTTCGCTAGAACAGATACGTAAGCTTCAAGAGCGTGAGTTACTGCATCGTAACCACCGAACGCTGTTAGAGACTTAGGCATGTTCATTACTAGGTTCGCATCAACGATAGCCATGTTTGGCGTGATTTCGTAATCAGCTAGTGGGTATTTAGCACCAGTCTTGTCGTCAGTAACAACAGCGAATGGAGTAACCTCTGAACCTGTACCTGAAGTTGTAGTGATACATACAAGCTCAGCTTTTTGACCCATTTTAGGGAACTTGTAGATACGTTTACGGATGTCCATAAAGCGCATTGCTAGTTCTTCGAAGTGAGTTTCTGGGTGCTCGTACATAACCCACATGATCTTAGCAGCATCCATTGGAGAACCGCCACCTAGAGCAAGGATTACGTCAGGTTGGAAGCTCTTCATTGCTTCAGCGCCTTTCTCAACAACAGATAGCGTTGGATCCGCTTCTACGTCGAAGAAAGTTTGAACTTCGATGCCTTGTGCTTTAAGCAAGCTAACTACGTCATCTGCGTAACCGTTGTTGAATAGGAAACGGTCAGTTACTAGGAATGCGCGTTTCTTACCTTCTAGGTCGCTCATTGCGATTGGAAGGCTACCACGACGGAAGTAGATAGACTTAGGTAGTTTGTGCCACAACATGTTTTCAGCTCGCTTCGCTACAGTTTTCTTGTTGATAAGGTGCTTAGGACCTACGTTCTCAGAGATAGAGTTACCACCCCATGAACCACAACCTAGAGTTAGAGAAGGTGCAACGTTGAAGTTGTACAGGTCACCGATACCACCGTGAGTAGTCGGGATGTTGATTAGGATACGAGCAGTCTTCATCTTGTCACCGAAGTAACGGATGCGGTCTGCGTTAGTATCTTGGTTAGTGTAAAGACCAGATGTGTGACCGATACCACCGATTTCAACCATAGTTACCGCTTGAGCAACTGCGTCTTCGAAGTCATCTGCGCGGAATAGACCTAGAGTTGGAGATAGTTTCTCGTGAGCGAATTCGTCATCGTAAGAAACTTTACCAAGACCTTCACCTACAAGTACTTTTGTATCAGCAGGAACTTTAACACCAGCCATTTCAGCGATTGCTGGAGCAGGTTGACCTACGATTTTAGCGTTTAGGTTGCCGTCGATAAGCAGAACTTTACGTACTTTATCAGCGTCAGCTTTAGATAGAACGTGAGCTTTGTGAGAAGCGAAACGCTCTTTAACTTCGTCATATACTTCGCTAACTACGATTGCAGCTTGCTCAGAAGCACATACTACGCCGTTATCGAAAGTCTTAGACATAAGGATAGATGCTACAGCACGTTTGATGTCAGCTGTTTCATCGATAACGACAGGAACGTTACCAGCACCAACACCGATAGCAGGCTTACCTGAAGAGTATGCTGCTTTAACCATGCCTGGACCACCAGTAGCAAGGATAAGTGCGATACCGTCGTGCTTCATAAGCGCGTTAGAAAGCTCTACAGATGGTTGGTCGATCCAACCGATGATGTCTCTTGGAGCACCCGCTGCAACAGCTGCGTCTAGAACTAGTTTCGCTGCGTCGTTAGTTGAGTTCTTTGCACGTGGGTGTGGCGAGAAGATGATGCCGTTACGTGTCTTAAGAGAAATTAGAGATTTGAAGATTGCTGTAGAAGTTGGGTTCGTTGTTGGAACGATACCACAGATGATACCTACAGGCTCAGCGATAGTCATTGTGCCTAGGTTGTCATCTTCTTCTAAGATGCCACATGTTTTTTCGTCTTTGTATTTGTTGTAGATAAATTCAGATGCAAAGTGGTTTTTGATAACCTTATCTTCAACAATACCCATTCCAGATTCAGCAACTGCTTGTTGAGCAAGTGGAATACGAGCGTGGTTAGCAGCAAGAGAAGCTGCGCGGAAGATTGCGTCTACTTTCTCTTGAGAGAATGTTGCAAACTCTTCTTGTGCTGCTTTAACGCGAGCTACTAGAGCATCAAGTTCCGCTAAGTTAGTTACAGGCATGGTGGATCTCCTAAAATAATAAATATTAAAAACTTTTTATTAAATTCGCTGCTTGCCGTTAACCTTAAACACCAGCGTTCTTAGTAAATTGCTTTCAGGGCTGAGTATATTATTTCACTGTGTGAAAAAAATTGACCCAGATCAGTTACCCAAAAAGAATTAACCAGAAAGTAGTAAGGCAATCGCAAAAATGAACTTAAGTGCATGATTTATATAGATTAAACTCACACTTTTCGTTCGCGCAAAAAACAAGCAAACAGACAACTTTTTTCTACATAGCGTAATAAACTGTAAAAAAGTTTCATTTTTAGTCCGTTAAATTACATGTATACAGCTATATTCGTGCTACTGAGAGTATATCCATAGCGTTGTACGGGCTAGATTCTGACATAATTTTTATTAATTTCGTGCGTCGGTTAACAGTTACTCAATAATAAATTACAAAATGAAACACTACCAACTAGCTTGCAACAGGCTTAAAACAAAAGTGAGATTCAATTAGTTTTTCTAAAAAGAATCACCCATTTCAAGTTAGTTTTTTTCATTCGCGTAAATTGAGTTTGTCCCTTACATTACGCGCCTAAACTATTCACAGATCAACCCTTCAACCTTAAGTACGCTAACTGGAGATCGCTCTCATGCAAGGCTTAGAACTCGCAATTTTTATGCAATTCTTCCTTGGGCTTGTTGCTGCCGTAAACCCAATCGGCATCATGCCTGTTTTTGTTTCTCTTACTGCTCATATGCCGCCAGAAGAGAGGAACAGGACAGCCTTACAAGCAAATATTGCTGTTGCCGTGATCTTGATTATGTCACTTGTTGCAGGGCAAATGCTTCTTGATATGTTTAGCATCTCGTTGGATTCATTCCGCGTTGCTGGTGGCTTACTGTTATTGAGCATCGCATTTTCGATGATGAGCGGTAAGCTCGGTGAAGATAAGCAGAACAAACAAGAGAAGTCTGAATACATCAGCAAAGAGCAGATCGGCGTTGTTCCACTTGCTATGCCGCTAATGGCAGGCCCAGGTGCAATCAGCTCGACCATTGTTTATGGTTCTCGCTACCCTGCTGCTATTGATACGGTCGGCATCGGCATTAGCATCATCGCATTCGCAACGTGCTCTTGGCTTTTGTTCCGTTCAGCGCCGGTTATCGTTCGCTTTTTAGGTCAAACGGGTATCAACGTGATCACTCGTATCATGGGTCTGATTCTTGGCGCATTGGGCATCGAGTTCATCGCCAATGGCCTACGTAATCTGTTCCCAGGCTTGGCATAACGTTTAACAACATTTCGGTTGCTCTATAAAGGGCAACAATATTGAAATATAGATGAGGCGAGTAAAGCAATTGGGCTTTCACTCGCCTCGTTATTATGAAGCTTGTATAATGACTGTTAATGCATTTAACAGAAGACGAACCTCTCCTTATGTCACGCAAGCCACTCAAGCATCATTTGTACGTCATTATCTTTGGTACTCACACGCCAGCCGGACGTGCATTTGATATAACTCTGATCGTTGCAATCTTGGCTTCGCTGTTGGTTCTGATCTTAGAATCCATCCCTAATGTGATGACCGAATGGTCACAACAGCTGCGTTATATCGAATACACCTTCACTGCACTCTTCACTCTTGAGTATTTGTTAAGGCTCTATTGCTCCCCAAAGCCAAAATCTTACGCCACCAGTTTTTATGGTGTCGTTGACCTATTGGCGATTCTTCCGACCTACCTAGCAATCATCTTCCCAGGCGCTTCATTTATGGGTGTGGTGAGACTGCTGCGTGTGATGCGTATCTTCCGAATTCTAAAGCTGGTTCGCTACCTGCAAGATTCCAATATTCTGTTGCGCTCACTATTAATGGCACGACGAAAGATACTGATCTTCTTTAGCACCGTCGGCATCTTGGTGGTTATCTTTGGCGCCTTGATCTTTGTTATTGAAGGTCCTGACAATGGCTTCACCAGTATTCCTCACAGTATCTATTGGGCCATCGTGACTATCACTACGGTAGGTTATGGTGACATGGTGCCGCAGACCGCGCTTGGTAAAGCCATAGCATCACTGACCATGCTATTGGGTTACTCTATCTTAGCAGTGCCAACCGGGATCATTACTGCAGAACTCAGTAATGAGATGAACTCGCACAAAGAGTTGGTTAAGTGCCCGAACTGTAACCGAGCGGGTCATGATTCAGACGCCATGTATTGCAAGCACTGTGCTAGCGAATTAGCGGATCCAGACAAGCGTGTCGTCACCGACGAGAAATAAAAGCAGACACGAGATTCGAGTAGCGAGATGCGAAGAGATTTAAGGGCAGTTTCGAGGGCCGAATAACGAGGTAGCAATAAACTAAAAAGGGTTGACGTTTGTCGTCAACCCTTTCGGTTTATCAGCTAATAGAATTTAAGCAATTTTGCCTATTACGATTTCTCAGCAAGGATAATGCGTAGAGTACGACGTAGTGGTTCTGCAGCACCCCAAAGTAGTTGGTCACCAACCGTGAAGGCGTTTAGGAAGTCGTTACCCATCGACATCTTACGCAGACGACCGACAGGTACAGACATTGTGCCTGTTACTTTCGCTGGTGTTAGCTCCTGTGCCGTGATGTCGCGGTCATTAGGAATCACTTTAACCCAATCATTGTGCGTTGCGATGATCTCTTCGATCTCGTCCATTGGCACGTCTTGCTTAAGCTTGATCGTTAGTGCTTGAGCGTGACAACGCATTGCACCGATTCGTACACAAGTACCATCAATTGGGATTGGCTGACCATCTAGACCAAGAATCTTGTTCGCTTCAACACCGGCTTTCCACTCTTCTTTACTCTGACCGTTTTCACGCTTCACATCGATCCAAGGAATCAGTGAGCCTGCAAGCGGAGCACCAAATTGGTCTGTTGGGAATGAAGATGAACGAATCGTATCAGCCACTTTCTTATCGATATCAAGAATTGAGCTTGAAGGGTTTGCTAACTCAGAACTTACGCTGTCGTTGATCACACCCATTTGTGAGATCAGCTCACGCATGTTCTTAGCACCCGCACCAGAAGCTGCTTGGTAAGTCATGGCACTCATCCACTCAACCATGCCTTTCTCGTACAGACCACCTAGAGCCATAAGCATTAAGCTCACAGTACAGTTACCGCCAACGAACGTGTTGGTGCCGCTGTGAATGCCTTGCTGGATTTGAGCCAAGTTAACAGGATCAAGAGTGATGATTGAATCAGCATCCATACGCAGAGTAGATGCTGCATCAATCCAGTAACCTTTCCAACCTGCTTGACGCAGTGCTGGGTATACTTTTGATGTGTAATCGCCGCCTTGACAGGTAATCACAGCATCAAGCTGTTTTAGGCTATCAATATCAAAAGCGTCTTGAAGTAGACCCGCATCTTTACCACCTAAAACAGGGGCAGGAATACCAATCTGAGATGTGCTGTAATAAACAGGCTCAATCAAGTCGAAGTCTTTCTCTTCAACCATACGTTGCATCAGTACAGAACCAACCATACCGCGCCAACCAACTAGACCTACTCTCATCGCTCACTCTCCATGTATAAATTAAAAATTGCTCTCCCCCATCTATAAGTTTTTCAGAAACAGAACTCAAGTGCTTTTTGTCAAAAAGTGTAACTTTTTCGTTTCTTTTAAGTGAACGTAATGAATCGTGCAGTTATCTCTGTATCGACATTCCATCTCCACCTCATTGATTAAGCGTCCATTATCGTCAAATTCAAACATTTACATCGCCAAAGTCGATTCAATCGACGCTCATCACAAACAGTAAATCCCTCTTTTAAACCAAGGTTAATCAGAGTTTTATTTTACAAAACGAAAACAACGTGCGACAGATTTCAACATGTAACAATCATGAATGTAACAAAAATTTAGATTATGAAACCACAATTGATTGAGTTAACAGTCAAATATCACAACTTGGGCGTATTTTTTCGATATAATAAACTAATTACTGTAGTGTCCGTTTTGCACCACACACTATAACGAAGCACTATAAATGCTCGAAATCACAAGAGGCTTTTATGAAGCAGAGTAAAACTCGCCTACCGAACCTATTGCAGGTATTCATCGCGTTAGGACTATTTCTATCCCTTGCTTTTTCCTTTACTGCAAAGCTTGACCTTCCAATTCAACTTGCCTTGTATATTGGCTGGTTCATTATCATGGTTCTTGGTATTCGTCTTGGACACCAATACAAAGACTTAGAAAAAGCAGCACTCAAAGGAATATCCAATGGCTTAGGCGCGGTTTTAATACTTTTAGCCGTTGGCGCTCTTGTTGGTACTTGGATCTCAGGCGGGATCGTACCTACTATCATTTACTATGGTCTGAAAGCTATCCACCCTTCTATCTTCCTTTTAGCGACCATGATCATCTGTTCTCTAACTGCATTGGCGACCGGTACTTCTTGGGGTGCTGCGGGTACAGCAGGTATCGCGATGATGGGTATCGGCCAAGGCCTAGGTGTTCCAGCACCGATTACTGCAGGTGCCGTGCTGTCAGGCTGTTACTTCGGTGACAAGATGTCTCCTCTTTCTGATTCAGTGATTCTGGCTTCTTCAATGTCTGGTGTTGAAGTGGTTGAACACATCAAGGGCATGCTTCCAGTTGCGTTAATCAGCTACGTGATTACAGGCATCATGTTTACTGCGTTTGGTTTCCACTACGCGGGCAACGTTGACATGAGCCAAGTAGACTCTGTAATCAAAGCAATGGAAGTTCAGTTCTACATCACGCCTTACTCATTCGTTCCGGTACTTATCGTGCTTGGTCTGTTGGCTTTCCGTATGCCTTCATTCCCGGTCATCAGTTTTGGTTCTCTGCTGGGTATTATCTGGGCAGTCATGATCCAAGATATCGACTTCCTAACGGCATTCAACACTGCTTGGGCACCGTTCTCAATCTCATCTGGCGTAGAGTTTATTGATTCGATTCTTAACCGTGGCGGCATGTCTTCAATGCTAGGTTCAGTTGCGGTTATCGTATTTGGTCTAGGTTTCGGTGGCTTACTGGATAAAGTGGGCGTACTAGAGACAATCGCTAAGGTGTTTGAGCGCCGCGTAAACAGCGCAGGCTCACTAGCGACGAGCACAATTGGTACGGCCTTCATGGGTAACGTGTTCGGTTCTGCAATGTACGTATCGTTAATCCTTACGCCAAAAATCTGTGCGAAAAACTACGACCGTTTAGGCTACAAGCGTAAGAACCTATCTCGTAATGCTGAGTTTGGTGGCACGCTAACGTCGGGTATGGTTCCCTGGAGTGATAACGGTATCTACATGGCGAGTATTCTTGGTGTTGCGACGCTGTCTTACGCACCGTTCATGTGGTTAAGCTTCATCTGTATCATCGTGACTATCGTGACATCTTACATGGGTTGGTTCGTTGATAAGTGTGAACCAACAGCACCAGCGTTTGAAGCTGAAGAAGCGACCGAGTTAAGCAAGCAACAAGCTTAAGTTCAGGAGCTAACGCTTTCGAACGTAACTCAAAACGTTAATGGATAAATGCAAAAAGAGCGCCCTAGAGCGCTCTTTTTTGATCTGCTGATTTACTTATTTATCTATTTATTGGCGGTTCGTTTACCCAACCAGTAACCGATGCCTAACGGTGCAAAGAACACTACTAAGATAAACAGGATGAAGTAGATAATCACACCTTTGATTAACTCCATTAGCTTATCAATCGCCAGTACCACCACCTCTTGAGAGACGCGATCAAGGTCTTGCGTGAACAGTTCTCTTTCTGAAGTCACAATGCCGGCAATCTCGATGCGCTCTTTCGCAATCATCTCTACTAGAGCTTCTCTCTCACGTGTCACCATTTTTTCTAATGCCACACGTTCATCACTCAGCATCGCTAATTTTTGGTCGGTTTTATCACTGAGGTCGTTGAGCAATGGTTGCATTTCTGTCGACATAATAGAAGCCAGTGTTTGCATGTACTCCGGATTGTTCTCAATGAAGTCTTGCATGCTTGCTGATGTTTGACGAAGGCTTTCCAGCGTCATCGATAGGTCTTCACCCGTTAGTGAGCTATTCAATGCAACCAACTCCGCTTTCCACGACATCAGTTTTGGTGTCTGGTCAGCCATAAGGCTTAAACGATCAGATGCGTCACTCATTGCTTCTGGCATGGTGCCTAAGCTCTGAACGATTTGCGATTCGTCTTTACCAAGGTAATTTAGCCATTCACGGTAAGCAGGTGTGCTTCTGAATGTGAGGTCTTTAAATGGGTGGCTAGCAGAAAACTGCGCAACGAACGCTTTGCTGTTTTTGAAATCACTCGAGCTCAATACACCCTTTGCCAGCTTCTCGGCTTCTTGATCAAGAAAACGAGCGGTCTCTACTGCATCATCCGTCGCGAACAGATCCGCGCCGTCGCCTTGGCTATAAAACTGATTCATTTGGGCAGTGAAAACCCACGAGTCAATTAACGCAGACATTGGGGAAGTTTGGTAAGCCGCTTGTTGTAATCCCTGCTCTGCATGGATCTTCCAAAGCAACACATAAGATTGATGTAAAGTGTCATCAGCAGGATAAAATTGCGCGATTAAATCAGCCGAGTCTTCTACTCGTGTAAAAAACATCTTGGCGTATTCACGCGTCATGAGCCGAGCATTTAACTCTTGTTGAGTGAGAGGCGTCGTTTGACTATCTAACTTAACTTCTAAGAGAGAACAACCACTTAGCACAATGCTAAGCACCAACACCATCCAACTTCGACTCGAAACTCGTAACATATAAACCTCTGACAAAGACTAAGGGCGCTGATTGTATGAGCGCTTCGTCAGAGTATTGTCAAAAATCCTGTAAAAGTTAACGCTGACTGTCTAAATATTCATGAGCAGAATCCACAGAGGCTTTTATAGCCTGCTCTAGTTCAGCTAAATCATGTTCACTGATCGCTCTGGACTGCTTCATTGTCATTTCAATGGTTGCGGCAATGATGGCTAACCGAGACGCTTTAATACTGCCAGCCACGCCTTTTAAGCTATGTACAATGCGAGCCGCGGAGGTTTCATCTTTGGTCAACAAAGACTTAAACTTCTCGTAGTCACCTGCGTGGTCTTGTACAAACACACCAAGCAAGAGTTCGACAGACTCAGCATCACCATCGAGCGTTTCTAACATGTCTTCGATATCAATCGCAGGCTTTGAATCTGTCACACTGGCAACGTGTTTCTCTACTACTGGCGCCTGTTCAGGGACTTGCTGAATAGAGTATTGCGGTACAACGGGTTGGCTTGTAACGTTAACGCTCTGCGGAGGTTGAGAGCCGGAAGACTGGCGCGTTGGCCTGTTCTCGGATACATAAGCGTCACTATCTGCTTGTTTCACTGCTGAGGAAACAACATCGCTATAAGAAGCGTCTTCCTTACTTGAATTAATTTCTAGTTCAGAGCTGAGTTCTTGGTCTGCTTCTTTCATCGTTTTTGTGGACCTAACGCCCCAAAACACTATCCCGCTCATCGCCACCAAGCTTAAGCCTAGCATCACCAACAATAGGTTGAATTGACGATCATGGAACTCAGCTTCGAGTTTTATGATCTGTTCATTTACTGAGTTTTTCTTAATCTTATCAACCAAATAGTTAAGCTGAGCGTAATCACTCAACAATGCTGACGCATCAGCCAGTAGTTGTTGGAGTGCATCTTGTTCTTCGTTTTCTAAGGAATAAGATTTTTCTAGAATGGAATCAAAGGCGCGATAAGTCGCTGACGAACTTTGATTTTCAGAATACATGGCTTCAAATACCACAACACCGAATTCGTTGAGGAGCGGTTTTAGCTGAGGGGAAAGCTCTTTATCAGCACGTAAGATCTTAATGTTATCAACGATGTCTTGAACTTGGCTTTCTATTGGAATGAACTCATCGAACTTTTCTAGGAACTGATCAGCTACGTACAACAGTTGGTTGACATCAGGACGAAACAAGGCGTGTTGGAAATCAGATTCAATCTGCAGTCGGATCGAATAAACCAACTGAGCATCGAGTGCGAGATCATTGATACGAGAGACTCGAAGCGGTTCTGAGAAATAAAGCGATTGCCTCAATTCGTTGACTCGAATACCGAGCTCTTCGATTTGAGCTAGAGAATTGGTGTAGGAACGGCTTAGATTAAGAAGAGCCAATGAAGGAAGTAACCACAGAGCCAAGAGCACAACCAAAAAGGTGGCTGGTTTTTTAAAGCGTTTGGGCTTTGCTACTGATTGTTCCATCTATATTCCTTGTGCGTGTTAACTTGAAGCCATGACCGTAGCTAAAAGATTAAGCACAAAATAAGCGACAACGTCCTGCTGCCGCTTTTATCCGTTAACTTCGGACTATGACTTATTGCGAGTCAGTTGGTCACGTAAGTTCGGTGGAGTGCCTTTAATCGTTAGCGTGTCTGTCTCCGGATCGTAAAAGATACGTTCGCCTAGAAGCAGACTATCAAAACTAACATTCAAACCGCCACCAGCACCAACAAATTTTGTTAGTTTACGCATAGTTGCGCGATCGGCTGGGAAGCTGTCTTCTAACTCGTAGCCTTGCTCACTAGTATAGTCAAAGAAGCTTGTGCCATCTGTGCTTGCTGGCAACTCACCAGAAAGTTCACGAACTTGTACTTCATCGCCCGCTTTAAGCTGCTCGTTACAGTAATCCGCAACCTGCTTTTTGTAGCTGATCGCTTCTTCTTTCTCTAATTTAGAGTCAGAAACGAAGTCTTCTACCGCTTGCATCAGTACTTGGTTCTGCTGTTTCGCATCCAAACCAACTTCAGCTTGTAAGAAATCTAAGAAGAAATCCGCGACTTTACGGCCAACACGTCCTTTAATGTAAGTTAAGTAACGGTTTGACTCTTTATCAGTCTCATAAGTTGAAAGGTCTAGACGAGCCGCGATATCCATTTTTGAGATATCAAGGTAGTCAGTCGCACTAATATCAAGCCCTTCAGTTACCTTTAGGCTTTGGTTTGAAGGCAATAAACCAATGAAAAGATAATCTGTTGCAAGTGACTGATATTCAGCCATTACCAAGATACCTTCGTCAGCGAATGGGTACTTTGATAGTTCATCTTTTAGACGTTGCGCACTCTTTTGAGAAAAATCGTAAAAGTTTGTCTCACCAGCACGAAGTTGATGCAACCACTGCTGGAATTCGCTGTCAGATTTGAAAGAACCAAACCCTTTGCCTGCTTTTGAATTAAAAACACGGTGAAGTTCAGCAACTAGGCTTTCAGATGAAGCATCGTTTTCTAGAGATTCAGCACGATAGTTAACAATCAGCTCATCCTGATCGTTCTTGCTCAGCTGGTGTAAAATTACGTTGGAAAGGTGAAGGCTCATAGTGAAAATATTACCGTTCAGGTTTCAGTTGTCGTGCATAGTAGGTTATCATAAGCCGCTTTTACTATCATTATTAGAGTCCTTATGCCGATTATATCTAAATACACAGATGATCAAGTTGAAAAAATCCTAGCTGAAGTAGGTGCTGTACTAACTAAGCACAAAGCTTCGCCAGAACTTTCACTGATGATCGCTGGAAATATCGCAACCAATGTCTTAAATCAGAATGTTGCTGCTTCACAACGCAAAGGAATTGCTGAAAAATTTGCCGAGGCTTTAATTTCTTCTCTTGAAGATAAAAAGTCTCACTAAATTTGATTGACGGATAAAAGAATTATAAATGGTAGACAGCGCAAACTCATATAGCGATCGTGTATCTCGACTGGTTGGTTGGGGTCACTGGTTTGCATTTTTCAACATCATTGCTGCGATGTTGATTGGTACTCGTTATATTACTCAATCTGCTTGGCCAGAAACCTTGCTAGGCCAATTCTATTTGGCTGCATCGTGGGTTGGTCATTTTGGCTTTTTAGTGTTCGCGCTCTATCTATTAGTGCTGTTCCCGCTCACTTTTATTCTTCCGTCGAGGAAGTTATTACGTTTGGTTGCCGTTATCTTCGCGACCATAGGTTTAACTGTCCTACTGATTGATACTCAAACGTATCAAAATATAAACCTCCACCTGACGCCTGTCGTGTGGGAGGTTTTATTCAGTGGAGAGGAATCTGCATTCACGTCTGATTTGCAGCACCTCTTCATTGTTATGCCGCTTATCTTCTTGCTGCAACTCGGTCTATCTGAGTGGGTTTGGCGTAAGCAGCGTAAACTGTCTCATAAACACATTGGCCGTCCGATTACTGCCGTCTTCTTCTTGTGTTTCATCAGCAGCCACTTGACCTACATGTGGGCTGATGCGTACTTCTATAACCCAATTACTAGCCAGAAAGCGAACTTCCCACTGTCTTACCCAATGACAGCGAAAAGCTTTATGGAAAAACATGGCCTATTAGACCGTGAAGAGTACCTTGAGCGTTTAGAAGCGAACAAAGAGAATGTAAACCTAGTTAGCTACCCGCTAGAAAAAATTCAATACAACCGCCGCAGTGATGATCTTAATATCCTGATGGTGAGTGTGAACAACCTTCGCTCTGACGCTCTTAATGCGACAGCGATGCCAAACAGCTATGCCTACGCACAACAGTCGATCAACTTCACCAACCACTACAGTTCAAGTAACGATATGTTTGGTATTTTTGGCTTGTTCTACGGCCTACCGAGCAGCTACGCAAGCAGCATTGAAGCTCAGGGGTCAAGCGCAGTATTGCTCGATGTTTTAGAGAATCACGATTACAAGTTCGCTGCTTTCAGTGGCGACAACTTTAGTGATGCACTGTACTCGGATATCATCTTCCGAGGCCGTGATGTGATGCCAGAGCAAGCAACTTATGATGACCAGAGTGCCATAAAAGCTTGGTCTAACTGGATTCAATCACCGCAAGCTAAACGCCCTTGGTTTAACTTTATTGAATTAACCACACTGGATAACTTCGCCAGCTACGATTCAAGTTCAGAGTCGGACTCTACGCTAACGACAGCAGAGCGTTTTGCAGCAGACTATCAAAAGTCGGCGACAGCGGCCGATGCTCAGCTAGCAACTATCTACGCTGAACTGGAACGCTTAGAGCTTGCCGATAACACGGTGGTTATCATTACCTCTAACCACGGTACTGAGTTTAACGAAACCAAAACCAACAGCTGGGGTGCAAACTCCAACTACAGTCGTTATCAGTTACAAGTACCACTGTTTATCAGCTGGCCTGGCAAGTCTGCTTCTGAATACACCCACCGTTCTAGTCATCTAGACGTGTCAGTAACACTGATGCAAGAGCTATTGGGTGTATCTTCGAACCCAACAGATTTCAGTAGTGGTCGCAGCCTGTTTAATGAACGTAACAGAAAGTGGATTCTCGCGGGCGACTCTCGTGAACTTGCTCTTGTTACTGACCAGCAAACAACGGTGTTGGATAAATTTGGTAACTACAAATTGTACGACCAAAATTACAAGCGCCTGAAAAACGTAAGCCCTCGCTTACCTGTGTTGATGCAAGGCCTGACAGAGCTACAGCGTTTCTACACAAAAAATGACTAAATAATCAGCAAACAGCAAAGGGAAGCCAATGGCTTCCCTTTTTTATTGCCGTGAATGATTAGAAAACAAGCAACAAAACAAAATTATGAAAATTAAGGGTTTACAAGATCCTCCACCCCTTATATTATTCACGCCACTGGAGGGATGGCTGAGTGGTCGAAAGCACCGGTCTTGAAAACCGGCAACCGTTAATAGCGGTTCTAGGGTTCAAATCCCTATCCCTCCACCACTTTAAAGAAAGCCGCTGAGAAATCAGCGGCTTTTTTGCATCTGAAGCTTTTTAAAATATAAAGCTCATCTAACAAAACTCTCTACAGTCCCAGTTTCAAACCCATTCACTTTATACCTAGTTTTAAATTCCGATCTCACCGTTCTAAACTAAAAGTTCATGCGCCTAAGCCACTCCCCTCATAACTTTACCTGCAAGCCAATTAGATACTTTCTTTTTTAATAGCACAGAAACACTTCACGTATAACAAAAGTTGGGAATACTTGGCTTATTGAATATTAGATTTTGTCGGCTTCTTAATAAACCGAACAATAAATAATCATTCAGAACAAAAACACCAAAAAGCGTTCATAAAAAAAGCAGTCAGTTAATAAGGGTATTTACAAGCGAAAGCCACCCTTATATTATACGCGCCATTGGAGGGATGGCTGAGTGGTCGAAAGCACCGGTCTTGAAAACCGGCAACCGTTAATAGCGGTTCTAGGGTTCAAATCCCTATCCCTCCACCACTTTTATAAAGCCCAAGTCATTGATTTACAAAGACTTGGGCTTTTTTCTTGTCTACGATTTTTTGCATGATCCTAACAGGTGTCACGATCATGTATCTAACAAAGAACCGCAACTCCAATTACTACACCAGAATTAGCTTACCTGCCCGACTTAAAGCTTTGGGCTATCCAAGCGAAATCCGATTCTCGCTCCACACTAAAAATCGTTCTGAAGCAATAGACCGTTCAGTCATGGTGTTGCACATCGTGAGGCCTTGGATCAAGACACAATCAAGCTCCCCATACTCCCCTGAATCTATACAAGCACTCCGTAGTAGAGTTAAACATCTACAGAATAGAAGTTTTAATAGCACCTCTACTGCTTCACGAGATACGCTTAAGGGTGTAGTACCCCATAAGCCTAAGCAACTCCCAGAAAAGGCCAATACAACCTATTTAAATGACTTTCTTGAATTTAAAGAGAAAAGCGAAATACGTTATAGTTCGATATCATTGTTGAAAACCAGAATTAGCCACTTCATCAAACTGTTAGACAAGCCTTTAAAGCAACTCACTTACAATGATTCCTTACGTTATGAGGATACGTTGCTAAATATGAAAAATAGCTACAAAACTAAGAAAGAGTACCTTTCTGCAACAAAACAATTCTGTGAATGGTTAAGAAGAAAGCAAGTAATAGCCACCAATCCCCTTGCTTCGTTAATGATCAAGATTCCTGCTAGCGCCAAAGCCAAACCGTCTTCTCAGCGAAATCGCTGGAGCAATACGCAACTTGATACGCTCTTTAAACATCAAAACTTTACTAGAGTTCCAGATTTAGACACTGACACACAAGTCATGAAAGAAAACTTTTGGCTTCCTTTTTTGCTTCTTTACACTGGGGCAAGATCAGGTGAAATATGTCAATTAAAGACAAACGACGTATATCAAAAAGAGGGGATTTGGTGCATTGATATCAACGATAAAGGTGATGATCGACATTTAAAATCTCACTATGCGAGTCGCATTGTACCGCTGCATTCATGCTTGATCGAACTAGGCTTTATTGACTACGTTAATAACCGTGTAGAGCACCAACAAGTAAACCTGTTTGGCTTCAAGCCAATCGGTATTGATAAAGATTGGTCAAAGTCATTCGCTCTGCGATTTAGCAAAGTGCTTAACCAGTGTGGCTTCATCGAAAAAACACGACCTACATTGCATAGCTTAAGGCATACTTTTATTGACGAGCTTCAACAAGCGAGCGTAGAAGAGTACATCACTAGCGAGCTTGTAGGCCACAGTAAACAGACATTGACCTATGGTCGATACGGTAAGAGCATCCAACTTTCTGTGCTCTCAGAAAATATTGAAAAGCTCCGCGTATGCCGATGGTTGCGAACACTTCCCTCCAAATCAGAATAAAATTTAGCATCACAAAATAATCTTAATTGACTAAGTTTCATTCGCGCATTTTATGATAATTCTCTTATAAACAAATGGTTACATGTTTTGCTTTGTATCATGATGTGACAATAAATTAATATGCATTCGCTTTATAACCTAATGGTTAATATCAAACTATTAGGTGCTGTCAGTGTAGTTAAGAAACACCCAAATTAATTATCCAAAGAGAATGAGTATGAAGTTAAAACATTGTGCGCTGATAGCGCTCACAGCGACAGCCCTAATCGGCTGTAAAGATGATAGCAGTGATGACAAACCACCCAAAGAGTCAGTGCTTGAAATCTTGACAGCACTGAACAACAACCACTTTACTGAACTTCGTGTCATTCACGACTACAATTACCCTCTAGACCTTGATAGCTACGACACAAGGCAAGGCCATGACGGTGATCGCCATTTTTGTTACCCCTTAGATGAGAATGATGAAGAGAACGGAATCACTACCAGTGTAGCTCTATGCGCACTTGACCCAAGTGATCCACCAACTCAAGGTGTATTATCGCGCTACAAAGCTGAAGGTGATGACTTGATCCAAATCTTCTTCAACGACCCTGACGGGGTAGATAAGCCCATACCAGATGCAATATTTGAAGCCATTGCGCACATAGAAGATGTGGTTGGTCGTCCAATGTTCAAAGATGTAGATACAGAAGGTAAATACATGACGAAAGTCTCGATACCTGAAGAGAGTTTTCCATGGCCTACAAACCATGACAACCGCTACTCCGATGCGGAAAATACGCACAACGCAAGAGGCGGAATTATCATTTCAACTGGCACGGAGTCCGATAAGGGCGAAGGCTTCTACTGCGGATCTTGGGCAGCTACCCCGCGAGGTAATATAGGCTACCACTTGGTTAATGGCAACAACGAATTCACAACCGATGAAGGTTTCGGATGGATTCACCTCCCTGATGAAAATGACAAATGTACTGCACCAAAACTCCTGATTGTTCACGAGCTTGCTCACGCACTTGGGTGGGTGAACTTTGGCGATTCATTTAAACAGCCTGATAATCTAAATCTAAGATGGCCTGACTATCAGCACTTCCGAGGCTTCGGTTGGGACGGCGTATGGAGTGACCATGCTGATGACGTACTGTACACGCACTACAACCTACCTATAGGCACCAAGACAGAAGATCTTGAAGCGGCAATTAACGCACTTCCACCACGAACAAAATAATTGCTCACATTGATAATAAAAGGGGTGCCAACTGGCATCCTTTTTTCTACCTGAATACCTAGAGGCACATTATGGGCGGCGCATTATTAAAAGACTTGACCATACTAATCGATAACTACATGAAATTTAGGAGTGGTCGAAAAGTAACAATAGCCACCCTTCTAAAACCATTCATACTTTGTCATCTTAGCTTGGGATGTGTTTTCTTAGCTGATACCTGTATGTTCTTATCTAATAACTCAAAAATAACCTCTGAATTAAGCATGTTGGAGAGTTCTTTCTCTACAGTCAGTTGATAGTCATAGATTAGCTGTGCTCTAGTGGGTTCCTCCAACTGACACCCCAACTTACCCTCTACTTCTTGGACACAACGTTCTATAAGGCTTATAAAATGCAGCTTAGTTACGTCCACTAAGTTCGCCTTCACATCGGTGGCGATAACTTGAGAATGCTGACGCAAATTTTCTCTGATTTCTTCTATTTCGGCATAAAAAGCTTTAATAGTGGTATGACTTGCCTTACAGCCATGTCGGGGTGGAATGATATCTGGAATGTACTTACGCATGGCTTGATTATAACTGCGCTGCATGTCTGCTAACTGCCATTTGTTAAACAGGTCTCGCGCATTTAAAACTATTCTACCATCAGGCTTTTCATCGATAGGGACAACAGTAAAATGCATATGGGGACTCAACTCATCAAGGTGCACCACCGCACTCACCACGTTGTCACCAAACCGCTCTTTGAGCCAGTCTCTGGTTCGATTTGCCCATATATTAAGGTTCTTATTGTCTTTCAGAAGTTCAGGCGAAAGAGTCACAAGAGCGTCCATCGCTAACACTGCATTTTTACGTGGTGGTTTAGTGAGTCGTTCCAATCGAGACTGGACGTCTTTGCTTAGATTACCGCTGCCGAAGAAGGTGTGGTTTCTCGATTTTTTCGCTGAGTCAGCATTTGGGGTGTCTAGGTGATGGCGGAACTGATGCGCTCCACATTGGCGGATGTTCGCCATATTTTTGATCTTTTCAAACCGTAATATTGTCGTTGCCATATACTCTTTTTAATAAAAGAATACACATTCTCCACATGTATACACAATCCCCCGACAATCGAAGATTGTGTACTCACTATACAATCTGCGATTGTGCTCGGGGTTTCACCCAAGAAAGCGACCACTTTAGATATCGTTAATTACTAAATGGTCTTCGGCAAATTTAATGGCTCTAGCATCATTAAACATGTTGTTTAAAAAATCGATACGATCTTTGAGGTTTACGACTACTGTGTCTAGGCTCTCACCATCCAAGTAATCCCCAAAGCTGTAGTAGATTTCCAGAGCCGAATCTGGCTCACCTTTAACCTTGTATTTATTGTGTTTATTTATAGCCCATAGCGCAGCTTCAAATTTAAGATCTTCAATATATAATTCTTTTTTAACATTACTCATTTTAAGCATTCCTCAAAGCCGTGAAGTTGTATTCCGTTCATTATTTTTCACCAGACTAAACTAATCAACACAACTCACGCCCAAATGAGTGTAAGCCTAGGCTCATACGAAACTGGGCGCGCGACACTTCTCAGAAAAATTAGAAGCTCTTCTTGTATTTAGGTGTCAATAGATCTGCCTTAATCATTAGCAAGTAGTAGATCCACAGAGAATCTTGCTCTCTCTTCATTGCATTCAAAAATTCTTTGCGAGCTTCGGTGCGTAGCCTCAACACGATCAAACGTAACTCTCGATCTGTTTGAAGTCTATCTTCCAACATTTCTCGAATGACCGCTTTGCGTATTGCTATAGATTTTCGGTCACAATCTTCAAGCAATTTATTCAGCTCATGGATGGTACTAAACAACTTCAGCCTGAGTTTGTCATCATCTATGAGCTGTACAAGAACTCGGTTAATGGTAGATATTTTCAGATCAAAAAAATTCATTTACTTGAAGTATATGAAATTTTTTAGGTGGCGGATAACTTCACCGATTGCTTCTCCACCTTAAAAATAACCCGTTGGAGAGGATGACCTCTTTTTTGTTTATTGACGATTGTTTCAACGGTAACCTTCAGGTCTGTCAACTTCATCACTTCTTTAAGAGGCTTTTCGATCATTCGTTTATAAAAGTGCTTTTCCTTGATACCGCCTTCAAGTGCAAGCCGATTTCTCAATGTATTAATGTCGATAGGAAAACTATTTTTTTGCTTGCCTTTGAGGCAGTGAAGCATCCAGTGGTAATAGCGCACTGCTATTGATGATTCAAATTTAAAGGCATGATTTATGTCTACTTTCTTGTATCCTCTCACCCCGATGATAAACGGCATGAATTCTATCGAGAAAGTGAGTAACAGGCATTTTAACTTGGTATCTGGGCATTTCACGATTGATGCTGACTTCAGCACATCTATCACCTCAGAGGACTTATCCTGATTGTTTAACTTGATTTGTTTGTTAACCAGTGAATAAGCGGCATTAACTATCGGGCTGTACGACTTGCTCTTGCTATTACAAGATATGGCGTTGTGCATGTCTTTAAGAGGAAGCAATATAGAGCGATTTTCAACGCTTCCATATTTGTGGATCGCATCGCACTCCGCCGAAGACATAAAATTTCCGTCTTTAGCAAAATATACCGACACATCGAACCGATTAATAACATAGTAGATCAAGCGTATTTCTTGAATCGACATGTCATAGTCGGCAAATACCCACTCATTTTTGAGCTTTAGTATGCCACCACTATAAGGACATGGTGGGGTTAGATCATTTAGATTGATTTGTGGTAAAGCTTCAGTTTTTGTTTGATTCATGATTTTTGTTGAAGGTTAATGAATCAAAATGCCACCTTCAATAGCAACTCAAAAATTTTCCCTTAATTTTGTAACTGAAAGCCCCACTCATTGTCATCACAACCCTTTTCGTTGTCCCATAACAAGCAATATTCCCCACGAGCTGTACCAAAGAATCGCTGCAGCACTTGGTGCTAATGACCTGCGGAGACCCTTAGTATCTTTTCTTTTAAGATCTAGATTACTACCTACTACTAAGTCACATGAAACAAGTGACGGGGTGATCGACAAGCGATCTAAAGCCAACAGCAGCGACTTCGTCGCGGATTTTGGAGGGATAGGTGCAATATCACACAAACCACTCCTTCAATGATTACGTATGCGGCACACCTGACCAATATCATTGTTTATCGTTTCTGTATTGACTCTGTTCTACACGGGCATTATCTAGTGATTTTTCATCGTTTAGTGCAAAAAAAATTTTGCCACAAGATTTGAAGCATTTTAGGCACTTAGGTTGTTTTCGCACTAACCTATTAATAATTATGGATTTTTAATTGTCCATTTGGGCGTGAGATGTATTGAACCAAACCTTTTGGAACGCAATAATTTTCTCAACTTAACGCAAATAAGAAGTGGAAAATGAAGCGTCCAACCTCAATCACAATCAATAAACTGAACAAAAAATTTTTAGAGCATATCAAGCCACACATTGCGGAATCTACGTATCTTGGCTATTGCAGCTATGCAAATACTATTGATAAATTCATCGGTGACCAAAAAGTAGCAAGCATGACGACTCATGATCTTGAAGAGTTTGTTAATGTGACGATGCTTAGCGCAACTAAGCCAAACGGTGACGTTGGTTACGCTAAAAAAACTCGGAACAACTACGCATCATACTTAAAGCGTATTTTTTCATATATCTACAAACAAGGACTACTCAGATCTAATCCATGCGCTGAAGCGCTTGAGGTTTTAGGTCGTGATGAAGAGGTTGTTGCAAAGCCGTATACGAATGATGAGATTGCTGTAATTAAACGTATTGCCAATGACGATAGTGATTTGTTAACCAGCTACATGGCATTGATTCTTTTGCTAGCGATCTGTACGGGGCTGCGCCCATCAGAGTTAGTTGCGCTGACGTTAAATGACTTGCGTAAAGGAGATACGCCTGACACATTTGAACTTGTAATTAACAAGGCACTAGCAATAACCACCGCAAGGAGCACAAAAAACCGAAGCTCAAATCGAGTGATTGTACTTAATACATCAAGTGTTGAGGCTATCAAAAAAATTTCAAACCGAAACAACATTGGCTTCGAACAGGCTGTGTCATCCAGCTCATCAGAGCTGCCGCTTGTTCGAGATCCGATGACTAACCAAGCATTTGTTAATCCCAAAAGTTTATATAATCGTAGTAAAGCCGCTTTAAAAAACCGCGTTTGCTATAGAGGTGTACAGCCTTGTCGACATTCTTTCGCAACAGTTTGTGCTGATGGAAACATTTCATTTGAGAATATTGCGTCAATGTTAGGCCATAGTTCAACAACAATGGTGAAAACTCGTTACGCACTATATAGGAAAACAGCAGAGGGTGCTCAGGTACTCACCCAGATGAATAATCTATTTTAAAATCAAAATACTCAATACAAACCGTTCACCTTGAACGGTTTTTTTTCGTCTCCTACGGCTATACAGGTGTACCTAAAGAGTGTAACATTTGTCTAAATATTACAAATTTTCAAGCAGAAAATCATTTGTAATTCATTGATTTTATTATAAAAGATGGTGGGGCTATCTAGTTTTCAAATCCCTATCCCTCCACCACATTAAAGAAAGCCGCTGAGAAATCAGCGGCTTTTTTGTATCTGGCGTTTGCGTAAAGAACTTACGTATTTTCCACTACGCCACCTTTCGGCTCACTTCAAAACGCCCAATCAATTGGTCTAAACGGCTCAATGCATTGCCCATCAAGGACACTCGACGTGCGAGTTGCTTAGTAGACAGTTGTAAGTCAGATATTGAACGTTGGGCTTTATCTGCCGTTTGTCCATTTTTCTGACTGTTTTCATCTAAGTTAGACATCGTGGTAAAGAGGTCACTCACCGCTGATTGAATTTGCTCACTGCGAGCATTTGAGTCGACTGTTAAGTTTCCTTTACTCACATTCTCGACACCTCGCTCCATGGACTCAACAGCACTGCGAGACTTACTATGCAGCTCTTTCATTAGGTCACTAATATGGTTAGCAGCTTGTGAAGTTCGGTCAGCCAGAGTTCTTACTTCAGAAGCGACGACAGAGAACCCTCTCCCGTGTTCACCTGCTCTTGCCGACTCAATGGCCGCATTCAAGGCCAAAAGGTTAGTCTGCGCGGTAATGTCAGTAATGATATCTATAATGTCAGACACCTTAGTCATTTCATTATTCACCTCATTCACGCTATGCGCCGAGCTTTCTACGATATTGCGAACAATCTCCATGCCTTCGACGGACTGATTGTACTCCTTCTCTGCGCTCAGGACGGCTTGTTTCATCACCGTGTCCATTTGCGTTGCTGAGACACTCGCATGAGTAATTTCGCTCTGTTGATACTGACTCAACTGAAGCATATTGCTTAACGCTTGTGATGCATCATCACTGGTTTGCTTCATCACGACACTGCGACGAAACATCGATTCCGAAACCTCTCTAACTTCGTGACTCGCATGGATCAACTCACTCACCGTGTTATCTAAATTGTCGATAAAACTGTTAGTCCAGCGCCCTAAGTTGCCAAGTTCATTATGACTGAATGTGGTGGGATCAAGTCTCCGACTTAAGTTGCCATCACCTTCAGCTAAGGTCTGCATTACCCCGGTCATTTCATGAATCTTCTTCGCTAGTGGTTTGGCGCTAACTAAACGGAATAAGCCCAATGAAAGCAACGCGCAAGCGAACATAATGCCACTCTGCATAAAAGGTGTGAGTGTATAAAGGTTGGCAAACAGTAATGGAACAAATAGAGGCAGTAGCATGCAGCTGATAAAGTGCTTAGATAAGGTATAACTTAGACTTCGGTCTCTGTAGACCTCTTCTAAATCGGACTCACACATCATGCCAAAGGTATCTGGTGAACCATCCAATTGAAAAGTGATACCTTTGCCAATAACGGGTATGTGGCGATAGTCAGAATACCCCGGATAACCAATAAACAAGTTATTGCCATTTTTAATGGTTTCTCTTACGCCTGGGTGAAGCTGATTAGTGGCTGGGTCTGTAAAACGAATCTCAAATTCGGTGTGGTGCTGGATCTTAACCGTTCCCCAATCAGTATGAATCCCTTGCTTTAAGTTCTCGCCGTGTGAAAAGGTATTATCTTCAAAGCGAGAACGAGAGAGCGCAACACCCGGCTGAGTATGAGGATCATGAATGGAGTCGACCATAAAGATATAGTTATCACCCGACTCGCTATAAATATGCCCCGCTTCTCTTTGAATAATGTCACCAATAACATCATTTGGAACACGACCACATAGGAATTGCGGCGCCCCTTCATCCCGAGAAAATGGGACATAAAACATCAACGTCACTTGGTCATGAAACGATGAACTCGAGGCCCCTACGTTCAACGTGCGTGGATCCATATACGGCCCATGAAGATAACGCTTTGAAGCCCCTTCAACTAAAGCCTTCTTGTCTCCAAGAGTAACCCCTATATGTTCATGATAACTCGATGCTTGTGCGATCCCCTTGGCATCGACGATCGCCAACTCAGAAAAATCCGTACTGCGTTTAAGAAGACTAGCTAACGTCCCCTGAGCTTGTTCTTCCGTTCGACTTGCTAAATAAACCGCAGAGTCTTCTAAAAAATCCCATTGATTCTTGACCCAATTATGCAGAAGTTGAACTCGCGTGTGAGCAATACTTTCAAAAGCTTGTTCAAGCTCTTCCGTCCTACTTCTATTGAGGAAACAAGCTCTGCGCATAGCCAGTTTTCCTGTTGCGCCAAACCAATTAAGCCAACTACGTTCCTTGTCCGTCAGGTTCATTTTTATCCCTTGTGTTTTTATAGACACATAGGTAAAGCAATTTACAGACCACAATTAATCACACAAATATGTAACTAATTAATAAAAAAGAACTTTAAATGATCCATAATGGTGCAGCTGTGTCTTTTATGGTGCAACATGCGCTTATTTCACACCATCATTTCAATGAGCTATCAGGCGCCAATTTGAGAGGCTAACCGTGAACATGATAGGCCGCTTTTAACAGTTGCATGTGAATCGGCACCAGATCTTGGTGTTGAGTGCGGTATCCGCCACCGACTACGCTGGCCATCGGAATAGACTCTGATCTCGCTAATTCAATCATGAAACAGTCGCGTTCAAATATCCCTTGTGTCGAGACATTCAAATAACCCAGTTCATCGTCTTGATGGATATCGATCCCCGCATCATAAATAATCAGATCAGGTTGATGGTGAGCAATCGCTAACTTAGTGACTTGTTCAAAACAACGTAAGAACTCTGCATCTTCTGTTTCACGACTTAACGGCACATCTAAATCGGATAATGGCTTTCGTGCAGGAAAGTTTTTATCGCAGTGGAACGACAGAGTAATGATGTCGTCGTTGTCTTGGCAAAGAGTTGCTGTGCCATCACCATGATGAACGTCGCTATCAACGATCAGCACTTTATCGATATGTTCAAAGGTCAGCGCGTGTTTTGCCGCTAAGACCAAATCGTTCAACAAACAAAAACCACTGCCAAAATCATGATGCGCGTGATGATAACCACCACTCAAATGAATCGCTAAACCACTCTCTATTGCCATTTCAGCGGCCAAGCAGGTTCCACCACTTGAGTAGAGTGTTCTTTCGATAAGTTGCTCACTCCAAGGGAAACCGATGCGTCTCATCTTTGCTGCAGGCAAATTACCAGATACAAGCAAATCGACATATTCACTATCGTGTACCTGCTTTACTTGTTCTATCGAAACAGGCATTGGTTGGCACACTTCAAACTTGCTCTTCCATCGAGGTTCACTATCTATCAGCGCCTCAACAGCACTATGCAGCAACTGATATTTGTTGATTGGGTAGCGATGACCTTCTGGTAAAGGTAACTGTGAATAGATTGGGTGGTAAATTAAAGGAATCATAATCAGGCTAATTGCGTATCTTTCTCAAAATCATAACAGCCTCAAACTTGGCGACAACCTTAATTAATGATAATGGTTATCATTGTTATTAATTATAAAGTAGAGACCATAATGAAAAACGTAATACTCATCTTTGGGGTGATCTGCGGCTCAGCGGCAGCAGTAATGATTTTTGTAGGAATGCTAATGGCCAGTTGGTGGAGCGTTGATTTTCTCGTGTTAAGCCATCAAACTTAACTAATTGAACTGAAAAGGAATCACCATGAGCGTTATTTTTATTACTGGAGCGAACCGCGGCATTGGCTTAAGCCTGACTCGACAATACTTGGAAAGTAATCACAAGGTGTACGCGACTTATCGTGATGACAATTCAGCAAAAGAACTGCTCTCACTCGCAGACCACAACACCAACCTTACCTGTATTCAATTAGAGATAACCGATTACCAAGCAGTAAGCCAACTCCCTTCGCAAATAGAGTCGATTGATATCTTGATCAACAACGCTGGCTACTATGGCCCTAAAGGCTACGGGCTGGGTAATACCGATGTTGAAGAGTGGCGTCGTGTATTCGAAGTCAACACCATCGCTCCGCTGAAACTTGTTGAAACGCTATTGCCTTTATTAGAAGACAGCCATATCAAAAAGGTCGCTTGTTTATCCTCTAGAGTCGGCAGTATGTCAGAGAACACCTCAGGCGGCGGTTACATCTATCGCTCCTCTAAAGCCGCTCTAAACTCCGTGGTGAAGAGCCTAAGTAACGACTTAACCGAGAATGGCTTTACGGTGTTAGCACTGCATCCAGGTTGGGTGCAGACTGAAATGGGTGGCCCTAATGCTCTGATCGACACCGACACTTCAGCTTCCGGCCTTATTAAAGTCATCGAGTCAGCGAATACCGAAGTGAGTGGTCACTTCTTCAATTTCGATGGCAGCGAAATAGACTGGTAATCCACAGATGAATGCAGGGCATCTCTCAAACCTAGTTAAACACTCAACGCTGTTTTGTCTAACAGTGATGCTAGCTGGCTGTTTCAGTGATGGCCCCGGCGACTTATTCGACGACTATCAAACTAAGGTCGCTAGAGTACAAGATGCTGAAGAACTCAAAGAGGATTGGGAGTTTGAGAGCCTACCGAGAAAAAGAGAACTGCTGCTTGACGTGCCATCGCTTTCTATCGGTTTAATCGACAGCTACCAGCTTCGTCAGTGTGGATTGTTCAATCTGATTGCAGAAAGAAATTCGGTTCTGGGCAAGGTCGCGGATGAGTTTCGTAATTACGATTATCAAGTCGCGCTACTTGAAGGCGTGGGCAAGTGTTTATCCAGTAATGAATTAGACCCAGAGATCGTAGAATTACTAAGAGAAATTGAGCAACAGAAACTCGCACAGTTTCCACTGCATCAATGGAATCTCATCTATGCCAGCGATGCTATGCAGTCACAAATGCGGGGTAGTCAGTGGTTACGCGCTGATATAGGCGATCAGGTACGACAAACCAGTGATGCGTTAGAACACGTCAATCAAGCGTTAAACACATCGCTCGTTTCCGGCAAAACCACTGAGGTTCAAGAAGTATTAGAGAAGAGTTCGACCCTTGGGGATTTATACTACTCGCTCGCTCGGGCGTCAGTTGAGCTTGATACCATCACCAAACAGCTGACAACTTTTGATGACAAGATCATCTGTGGTAAACAACGAGACACCACTAAGTTCCGCTATCTCAACAATGTGTTCGAGCAACAATACATAGGTAAGGTTCAGCCTTACATGGCGCAACTGGATGGCTACTATCAGCACATAGCCCCGCAACTAGGAATGTTTGACGCGCAACCTGAACTGCACAGTTATTACTTTCCCATCCAAGATGCACATCAAGCCTTTCGATCATCCACTCGTCGCCATGTTGACTATTGGCAGCAACTGTTTAAACGTTGTGGCCGTAAAGTCGGTCGCTAATCCTAACCTCAATAAGTCTTAGCTTTTAGTGCTCTTTTTAGCGGAAGTACCTTTCTTAGCATACGTACCTGTCTTGGCGTAAGACTTCTTCGCCCCACCGCCTTTACGGCGTTTGAAGGCAGGTCTCTCGACTTTAGGAAGGTGGCGGAGTGATTCAGGAACTTCTCCCGTTTTTACTTTACCCATTAAACCATCAATCTTGCTTTCTAACGCTTGCATGAAAGGCTGATACGCTTGATTTCGTTCTGCCATGCCTTGCAGCTGGTGCTCCCAATGTGCCGTCATGTCTGGGAAGGTAGAATCCTCAGGTAAGGCATGAATCAAGCCTCTGCCCGCAGGGCTACTGTGAATACTCTTACCTTGGCGCGTTAGCAGCTGCCTTTTGAATAGAGTATCTAGAATACCCGCACGGGTTGCTTCTGTGCCAAGGCCATCGGTTTCTTTCAAAATGGCTTTGAGATCTTTGTTCGCGACAAAGCGCGCGATACCTGTCATCGCTTGGAGCAATGTCGCTTCTGTAAAGTGTTTTGGTGGCTCGGTTTTCTTATCGCCAATGACACCTTCACGACAGGTGAGCACAGTGCCTTTATCTAACGGAGGAACCGTATCAGTACCATCACCTTTCTCTTCGGTGTCTGTTTTACCCATCAACACCTTCCAGCCGGGGTTGATAAGCTGACGTCCTTTCGCAATGAACACGCCACCAGCTATATCAAAGACCAGCTTAGCATCGGCAAAAACGGCAGGTGGGTAGAACTGCATTAGATACTGGCGAGCGATTTGCTGATAGATTTTCATCTCGTTGGCAGACAGGCCGTTCACCGATGATTTCTTCGGTGTTGGAATTATTGCGTGGTGAGCATCGACCTTACTGTCGTTCCATGCTTTGGATTTAAGAGAAAGATCCGCACCTTGAGCACCACTTTGCAGCTCTTTGGCATTGTTAGCGATAGCGTCTACGATCGACTCTCGCTGTGAGTAGTGCTCTTTAGGCAAATAGCGGCTATCAGAACGTGGGTAAGTGATGAGTTTGTGTTTCTCGTACAATGACTGACACGTGTCTAACACCTGCTGAGCACTCATACCAAAACGCTTAGACGCATCAATCTGCAAAGCTGACAGCGAGTAAGGCAGTGGCGCAGCTTGTTTACTTTGCTTTTGCTCTGATTCCGTCACCGTCGCGGGTTGATTCGCAATTCGGTTAGCCACATTCTCAACCAGCTTTCGATTGAGCACGCGCCCTTCTTCATCTTGCCATGGTTTACATGCTTCGCTTGGCTTCCAACGTGCGCGAATATCAAAGCTCTGGCCGTTATTTTGATAAGGGATCAAAGCGTGCAGCGTGAAGTAATCTTTGGGAATGAAATTTTCGATCTCTTCATCGCGCCTTACGACCAAACCAAGTACAGGCGTTTGTACCCGTCCGACCGACAACACACCTTGGTAGCCGGCCTTTTGACCGAGTAAGGTATAAGCACGAGTCATGTTCATGCCATACAGCCAATCGGCTCTAGAGCGTGCCAAAGCAGAAATAGACAGTGGAATAAAGTCGCGGTTGCTGCGCATTTGAGAGAGCGCACGCTTCACAGCAGGTAAGTTCAAGTCGCTGATCAATAGCCTGTCCATCGATTCTTTTTTGGCCTTAGACACCTTGCAGTAATCGATCACTTCATCAACCAGCAACTGCCCTTCTCTATCCGGGTCTCCGGCGTGAACAATTTGAGTGGCGTCCTTCAATAGCTTTCGGATCACCGTGAGCTGTTTGCTTGAAGTCTTACGCGGTCTTAGCTGCCATTGCTCCGGCACGATAGGAAGATCGGCTAAATTCCACTTCTTATAACGGTCGTCATAAGCATCCGGCTCAACCTGCTCCAATAAGTGTCCAATACACCAAGTCACCACATCCCCATTGCCACATTTGATAAACCCTTGGTCTTTCTTTTGTGGATTAGGTAGTGCAGCGGCGATCGCGCGGCCGAGGCTTGGTTTTTCAGCAATAATAAGGCGAGACATGTTTTTCCAGATGCTACAAACAATTAGAGCCACATTATCTAATGTGACCCTAATAAATCAAGAAAAACTGGTTGTTTATACAGTTAGCATTCAAAAAACTACTGACTACTAAATATGCACGACTAAAACATGCCTGATACAAGCTTTCGTAACTAGCTGCCTTGTTTTGTATCTCCCAATAACTACGCGGCCACTGCCTGCAATGGCTCTAGAAAAAGCAACGATTTTGACACTATATAATTGGTTTTGTTTATTTTTTCCTAAAGAGAGAACTAACGTAATAATAATGAATTGATCTTAGTCAGCTTGGGGCTTTTATTGACCTAAATCAATACTCAAAGTTGGTGGTTCTCGTTTAATTGGGCACAATATGTTGTATTAGAAGTGCAAGTTAAGGCTATATGTAGTCTAAGGACAAATCGAATTTAGGGAGGTAACATGACTTATTCTAAGCAATAAAAAAGCCCACTCAAAGCGGGCTAATTTATCTGTATCACTCACGTTGTAATAAGCAGAGTTCAAAGTCTTTGTAGGAGAAGACTTTAAACTTTAAGACAACGATTATGATGGCTTGTTTCACGGCGAATCATATCAAAGTCTATGTAAAAAACAACGTGCTAAACTTACTTAAACGAGTATATGGGCATGTTTCAAAAGTTAAACTCTTTACTAGATGTAATAGAATCAGTTTTAGCGATTATCGACTTCTTAGTTGCTGAAGACTTTCAACTACCTACAGCTATTATGGCTTTTATCACCAGATTTAGTTTTTAGATTTAGTTGGGCAGCCCTATCTTGGGCTGCTTTTGCTCACTTATAAAAACTCAACGAACTTAGAGAAGTCGCGCTCTGGCACTTTCATTGGTGTACAGCCTGGAGTGCCTAGGTATAGGAAGCCAACAATTTCATCGTCGCCTTCTAGGCCAAATGCTTGGTGTACTTCTGGGTGGAACATCCATTTACCTGAGCGCCAAAAGCCTTGGAAACCTTGTGCGACTGCGGCCATTTGCATCGCCTGTGCAGCACAACCCGCAGACAGATGTTGTTCGATAGCAGGCACTTTCTCGTGCTCAGTTACTTTGGCAATCACAGTAATCACCATCGGAGCTCGGAACGGCGCTTTTTTTACTTTCTCGATAACCGCTTCTTCGCTGTCATCCGCTTCAGCGGCGCGCACCAAGATGTCTGAAAGCTTTTGTAGGCCTGAACCTTGCGCGATAACAAAGCGCCATGGTGTTAGTGCACCGTGGTCTGGAGCACGCAGCCCTGCTTTGATGATGTTTTCTAACGCCACACCTTCAGGTGCCGGATCAGAGAGTTTTGCGATTGAGCGTCTGTTGAGCAATAGATCCAAAGCATCCATTTGAAGTCCTTACTATTTCTTTATTATTTGTATACTTGAACTTTAGCACAGAATACAAACGATAATAAATCTCAACGGCTGTCCATTTAGGCTAGATTAGAAACAATAAAGGCTCCTAAATCTATGACTTAGGAGCCTTGTTCAAAATCTAACTCAGCAAATTAAGTAACAATATCTACTGATAAGATTACAGTTTGATAGCTGATTCTATAACTTAATCGCTAGCTCAACACCTTGACGAATTGCGCGTACTGCATCCAATTCACCCGCGTAATCGGCGCCGCCTATCACATGCAGTTTGCCACCAAACTCTTGCCACATGTCTTCGAATGGACGAACTGAAACCTGACCTGCACATACGATAACCGAGTCAGCATCCAGCACCTGCTCTTTCTTACCAACGCTGATATGCAGACCTTGGTCATCAATCTTGTTGTAGCTCACGCCACCCAGTAGATTAACACCGCGTTTTTCTAGTGTGCGTTTGTGAATCCAGCCTGTAGTTTTGCCCGGACCTTTACCAACACGACCCGCTTTACGCTGCATCACCCACACCGTTTTATCGCTGAATGAATCAGGGTAAGGGTAAAGTCCGCCTGGGTGTTCCATATTCTTATCGATGCCCCACTCATGCAGCCAATCGTCTAGGCTGTGTGAAGTCGGTTCTGTCAGCATGGTTGCCACATCGACACCAATACCACCAGCACCAACAATCGCGACCTTTTCGCCTACTGGTGTCTTTTCACGAATCAAGGTTTGGTAATCGACCACGTTTTCTTGGTCAATGCCCTCAATATCGAGCTTTCTTGGCTCTACGCCAGCCGCCATCACGACTTCATCGTACTTCAACAACATCTCAAACGTTGCCTCAGTATCCAGTTTCAGGTTCACGCCTGATGCGTCGATTTGGTTAGCAAAGTAGCGAATCGTTTCTCTGAATTCTTCTTTACCCGGAATCTGCATTGCCAATCTAAACTGACCGCCGATACGGTCATTTTTCTCAATCAAGTCAACCTTATGCCCACGCTGAGCTAAAGTCGTTGCACAGGCTAAACCGGCTGGGCCTGCGCCGACAACCGCAATGGTCTTAGTCGCTTGCGCTGGCTGAACAACAATTTCAGTCTCGTAACAAGCGCGTGGGTTCACCAAACAGCTCGCACGTTTACCTTTAAACACGTTATCAAGGCAAGCTTGGTTACAACCGATACAGGTATTGATGAACTGAGCTTGGTCTTGAGCTGCTTTATTAACAAAATCCGGGTCTGCCAAGAATGGACGCGCCATAGACACCATATCAGCCTGCCCAGAGCTAAGAATACGTTCGGCCTCTTCTGGCGTATTAATTCGGTTACATGTCACCACTGGGATCGACACGTATGGTTTCACTTTTTCCGTCACCCAAGAGAATGCACCACGTGGTACTTGTGTCGCGATAGTCGGAACACGCGCTTCATGCCAACCGATGCCGGTATTGATAATAGTCACGCCTGCTTCTTCCAGCTTTTGAGCCAATAGAACAACATCTTCAAAGGTGCTGCCTTGCTCAACCAAATCCAGCATCGACAGTCGGAAAATAATAATGAAGTCGTCACCCACTGCTTCGCGAATCGATTTAACAATCTCCAGCGGGAAACGCATGCGCTTCTCATAAGAACCGCCCCATTCGTCGTAACGCATATTGGTACGTTTACAGATGAATTGGTTAATCAAGTAACCTTCAGATCCCATAATCTCAATGCCGTCGTAACCCGCGACTTGGGCGAGTTCGGCACTGTTGGCAAAGGCACCAATGGTCTTTTTAATCTGACGAGGGCTCATCTCACTTGGAGCGAACTTAGCGATAGGCGCTTTAATGCCAGACGCACTTTGCGCAAATGGGTGCATCGCATAACGACCTGCATGCAACAATTGAAGCGCAATTTTACCGCCGTGCTTGTGGACGGCTTCGGTAACAACTTGGTGCGCTTTAGCGTGCTTTACTTTACTGAATTCAGCACTGAATGGGGTTAATCTGCCACGTAAATTAGGAGAGAAACCACCAGTAACAATAAGGCCAACGCCTCCTTTTGCTCGCTCTTCATAAAACGCGGCGAGTTTGTGGAGACCTTCTTTATTTTCTTCTAAACCTGTATGCATTGATCCCATCAATACACGGTTACGTAACTGGGTAAATCCAAGATCGAGTGGTTCAAGTAAATGTGGGTACATGGCAGACATCACTTCTATTATTTTATCCTTGTGGTCTGACCACAGTATAGTTCAATTACCAAAAGTTCAAACAACCGTTTACATTTTTGTAACACCGATCATAATGCTGCACGTATTAATCGTTCAGAAGCCCTTAATTTGACTACACTTAATGAGAATATATATCGATTAACAATTCTTGGTGTAGTTTGAGCTTGGGAATTATCGTAGGATACTAAGCAGTTCATATTATTGAGATTAATGGTACTACGGCTTGTTAAAGCGACGTAATCTCACTGCGGAGACAGAATGAAAAAAATATTCAAATTTATAGGCATGTTCTTTAAAGGGATTTGGAAGCTCATTACGTTTGTACGTCTTGCGCTGGTTAACCTAGTCTTTTTACTCAGTATCGCCATCATCTACTTTGTGTACTTCCATTCAGATACGGCTCAACCGACGGTTCCTCAGGATTCGGCTTTAGTGCTTAATCTGTCTGGCCCTATTGTGGAACAAAGCCGCTATATCAATCCGATGGATTCGGTCACAGGTTCACTACTTGGCAAAGACCTTCCAAAAGAGAACATCCTGTTTGATATCGTTGAAACGATTCGCTACGCAAAAGACGATGACAAGGTTACTGGTATCGTTTTAGCTCTCAAAGAGCTGCCAGAAACCAACCTGACCAAGCTACGCTACATTGCTAAAGCATTGAATGAGTTCAAAGCAACAGGCAAACCGATTTATGCGGTGGGTGACTTTTACAACCAAAGCCAATACTACCTAGCCAGCTACGCAACTAAGGTCTTCCTATCACCAGATGGTGGGGTTCTTCTTAAAGGCTATAGCGCTTACTCGCTTTACTACAAAACGTTGTTAGAGAAACTAGACGTAAACACGCACGTGTTCCGTGTGGGTACTTACAAGTCAGCTATCGAGCCTTTCATTCGTGACGACATGTCAGACGCAGCGAAAGAGTCCGCTTCTCGTTGGTTAAGCCAACTATGGGGTGCGTACGTTGATGACGTCAGTAACAACCGCCAGATCGATGCTAAAACACTGAATCCAAGCATGGACACCTTCTTGAAAGAACTGGAGTCGGTGGACGGTGACATTGCAAAACTGGCTGAGAAACTTGGCTTAGTGGATGAGCTAGCGACACGCCAGCAAGTTCGACTAGAGCTTGCCGATGTTTTCGGCAGTGACGGCCAAGACAGCTACAACGCGTTTGGTTACTACGAATACCGTGCAACCATGCTTCCAGACATGACCAGTGAATCTCACGACGTTGCCGTGATTGTAGCGAGCGGCGCAATTATGGATGGCAAGCAACCGCGTGGCACCGTTGGCGGAGACACCACTGCAGCCCTACTGCGCCAAGCACGTAACGACGATAAAGTGAAAGCCGTTGTACTTCGTGTCGATAGCCCAGGTGGCAGTGCCTTTGCTTCTGAAGTTATCCGTAATGAAATAGAAGCGATCAAGCAAGCGGGTAAACCGGTTGTTGTGTCGATGTCGAGCCTTGCTGCTTCGGGTGGTTACTGGATCTCGATGGGTGCGGATAAGATCCTAGCTCAGCCAACCACACTAACGGGTTCAATTGGTATCTTCAGTGTTATCACCACCTTCGAAAAAGGGTTGAACGATATTGGTGTTTACACTGATGGCGTTGGCACCTCACCTTTCTCAGGTCTTGGTATTACAACTGGACTTAGCGATGGCGCGAAAGACGCGTTCCAAATGGGCATTGAAAACGGATACCGCCGATTCATCAGCCTAGTTGGAGAAAATCGCGGTCTGGAAGTCGATGCTGTCGACAAGATTGCTCAAGGTCGAGTTTGGACAGGTCAAGATGCGATTCAGAAAGGCTTAGTCGATGAGATTGGTGATTTCGATGATGCGGTTGCAGCTGCGGCTTCACTTGCAGAGCTTGAAAGCTACAACATCTACTGGGTAGAAGAGCCACTTTCGGCCACTGAACAATTTATTCAAGAATTTATGAACCAAGTTCAGATGTCGATAGGCCTAGATATTCAATCGATGATACCAAGCAGTTTACAACCTGTTACTCAGCAGTTAGCTCAAGATAGCCAGCTGTTAGGCAGCTTTAACGACCCACAAGGCCGATACGCTTTCTGCTTAAATTGCCAAGTTCAATAAGTTGAGCCAATAACTCAATGACTAAGGGGTACCTCTGTGTGAGGTGCCTCTTTTTATTGCATGATAATTCGCTATAATCGCCCCCTTGTTCCCTACATCACACTAAGTATTAATCGCCATGGAAAGAAAACACATCTATATCGCGTACACCGGCGGCACAATTGGCATGCAGAAGTCTATTGACCACGGCTATGTTCCAGTCGCAGGTTTCATGGATAAGCAGCTAGCTGGCATGCCTGAATTCCATCGCCCAGAGATGCCTAAGTACACCATTCACGAATACTCTCCATTAATGGACTCTTCAGATATGACGCCACTTGATTGGCAGACTATCGCTGATGACATTCGCGCGAACTACCATAAGTACGATGGTTTCGTTATCCTGCATGGCACAGACACTATGGCTTACACTGCCTCTGCACTGTCTTTCATGCTTGAAAACCTCGGCAAACCTGTGATTGTTACGGGCTCTCAGATCCCACTAGCAGAGCTTCGTTCAGACGGACAAGCAAACCTGCTGAATGCGCTACACATTGCCGCAAACTACCCTATCAACGAAGTGACACTGTTCTTCAACAACAAGTTGATGCGTGGTAACCGCAGCACAAAATCACACGCAGATGGCTTCAATGCGTTTACGTCTCCAAACCTGAATCCATTGCTAGAAGCGGGTATCAATATCCAACTTAGCAATAACGTAAAGGTAAACGAACAACCTAAAGGTGCTTTCAAGGTTCATAACATTACTCCGCAACCTATCGGCGTAATCACAATGTACCCAGGCATCTCACACGAAGTTATCCGTAACACGCTATTACAACCTGTTAACGCGATGATTCTGCTTACTTTCGGTGTGGGTAACGCACCACAAAACCCAGAACTGCTTCAGCACCTGAAAGATGCCTCAGAGCGCGGTGTTATTGTGGTGAACCTAACTCAATGTTTGGCTGGTAAAGTCAACATGGGTGGTTACGCGACAGGTTGTGCACTAGCAGAAGCGGGCGTGGTGAGTGGTTACGATATGACACCAGAAGCGGCACTGGCGAAGTTGCATTATCTATTAAGCCAAAACCTAGGCTACGAAGAAGTGAAGGCTCAGATGCAACAAGTATTGCGCGGTGAGATGAGCTTATAACCTGTTCAAGGATTCACGTTAAAGCCAGTTATTCTATGAAAGTAACGGCGGCTTAACGTGAACTAAATCGTTTTATTGCTTATAAATAAAAGAGTTAAACTAAAAGGGGTGGCACATTGCCACCCCTTTGTTGTAATTTAAGCTTAATGATTCGGGTTAACCCTAACAATGTCTTCTTGATCTGACTTAAACTGTTTCTTTAGTTCAGACTTAGATTTAAAGCTAATCTCACCACCAGCTGCAATTGTCATATGTTGAGCTTCAGAGTTATGTTTAGATTGGTATAACATAACCGCTTGCATACACGAGTCGCGCTGTTCTTTTGAGAGCGCCGTACCTTCTGGCCATTTACCCGTTTCAACTGCGTAGGTTAAACGTTCGTAGACCTCGGGTGTCATTGCGCTAAGAAGTTGTTCTGCATCCATGGTAAAGCCTTAGTTTTAACAATTTTCACCAGAAAATAACCCGTAACAGAATTGAGTCAAGAACCTGACCAATAATAAGTGCATCTGATCACAAGTGAAGGAATATGAAAATTATGAAATGGTTGGCGATTAGCCTATTGCCTTTCACTCTGGTTGGGTGTCTTGAAGGGAACAAAAATACCGATCAACTGTGCCAAAGCAATCCGGGTCTTCAGTGTGAACAATTGAACATGAACGATGGGCAATGTCGTGTCGCACGTACCGACCTCATCTGGCATCGATTTGAAGTTCAGAAGCAACCCACCGAAATCAACAAAATTAAAGAATTCGAATTAGTCACTGCCTACAAAAAGTGCCTAGAGCTCGCGGCACAGATCGAAACGATCGATCAATCTAAGCTGCAAGAGCGTCGCTTTACCTCTTTAATGCACAGTATCGAAGAGTCTGAGCGCATTGTTGATGAGCTATCGAAATCTGATACACCGGAAACGCTTTACTTCTTGTGGTCGCAAACTGGGGACACCAATGCCAGACGCAGTTTCCTACAACTAGAAGGCTCTGAAGCGTTAAACACAGCTGAGATGCAATATGCCTTGGCAACCTTCTATACCACCCGCAATCATATAAAGACACTTAAGCTACTCAATAATGCGCTAACGCTTTCTAATGGCTCGGTAGCCAACACTGAAATCTTCAAGTCGATGGCCAGTATCAACCACAGCCTGGGACATATGGAAAAAGCGTACGTTTGGGCAATGGTTGCCAAAGACTTTGACGTGCCGATTGCTTCTGAAGCCGAGCTCACGGTGTTGTACCATTTCGACAAGGCAACCTATAAGAAGCTAAATAAAGACGCAGATAACATCGTCGAAGCGATTGAGGATGGAATTTACAGCCCTTCAATCGTCCCGAGTTACTGAACGCTTCATTTATAGTGTTCTTACTTAAGCTTCTTATTCACCTGCTTTCAAATAAAAACAGCTACCTTTTTGGTAGCTGTTTTTATTTGTACTAGAGTTAAATCTGAAATCTTGGGCGTTTCAGCATTCCTAAATCGACAAATGCGACCTGTAAGGATTAGACAATAGTTACAAGTTATTTCGTACTTTCGTCATTTTTGTTGAAAATTAACGACACTGAATTAACACAGAACCGTTCACCTGTGGTCTTTGGGCCATCTGGAAAAACGTGACCTAAATGGCTATCACAGGCGGTACAACGGATCTCTACACGCTTCATTCCGTGACTTAGATCTTCTATATAGCGTACTGCTTCATCATTCACTGGGGCATCAAAGCTTGGCCAACCACACCCAGAGTCATATTTGTTATCCGACAGAAACAAAGGGCTTTCACAGCATGTGCAGCTATAGACGCCAGTCTTATGGTTGTGCAGTAACTTGCCGCTATATGGGGCTTCAGTACCACGCTCACGACACACTGAAAATTCGTCGTCCGTTAGGCGCTCACGCCAGTATTCATCAGGCTTTATCATATTTCCTCCCTTTTGAATCACGTTAATATCTCTCCACATTCTCAGTTATTATATTTACTTTTTTCTATAAAGGCTTGCATATGAGTCGTTTTGTAGCACATACTTTCTCACCAGGAAACATTGTACATATACACTCATAAGTGAATCATCATTTAGGGGTATTTTACCCAACTGGAAGGGTACAGAGCCACTTGCAATGGTCAATTTTCAACCACTTACACCCAATTGTTAAGAAAAGCGTCGCTTTTTTTTGACATTAAACAAGTTAAGTCGGATTATCTATTGCAGATGTATACTGGATTCTGTAATTTTACTACCAGTTATCTTTAATCAGAAATTAAGTTGTGGAGCAACTACAATGACTATCAAAGTAGGTATTAACGGTTTTGGCCGTATCGGCCGTTTCGTATTCCGCGCAGCTCAAGAGCGTGCAGACATCGAAGTAGTAGGTATTAACGATCTAATCGACGTAGAGTACATGGCATACATGCTTAAGTACGACTCAACTCACGGCCGTTTCAACGGTACTGTTGAAGTTGAAGGCGGTAACCTAATCGTTAACGGTAAAACTGTACGTGTTACAGCTGAACGTAACCCAGAAGACCTTAAGTGGGATGCTATCGACGTAGACGTAGTTGCTGAAGCAACTGGTCTTTTCCTAACTGACGAGACTGCACGTAAGCACATCACTGCTGGCGCTAAGAAAGTAGTTCTTACTGGTCCTTCTAAAGATGCAACTCCAATGTTCGTAATGGGCGTTAACCAAGCATCTTACGCTGGTCAAGACATCGTTTCTAACGCTTCTTGTACTACTAACTGTCTTGCACCTATCGCTAAAGTACTTAACGATAAGTGGGGCATTGAGTCTGGTCTTATGACTACAGTTCACGCTACTACAGCAACTCAAAAAACTGTAGATGGCCCTTCTGCTAAAGACTGGCGCGGTGGCCGTGGTGCTTCTCAAAACATCATCCCATCTTCAACTGGTGCAGCTAAAGCTGTAGGCGTTGTTCTTCCAGAACTAAACGGCCTTCTAACTGGTATGGCTTTCCGTGTACCAACTGCTAACGTATCTGTAGTTGACCTAACTGTTAACCTAAAAGAAGCTGCATCTTACGAAGAAATTTGTGCTGCAATGAAAGAAGCTTCTGAAGGCGAAATGGCTGGCGTTCTTGGTTACACTGAAGACCAAGTAGTATCACAAGATTTCATCGGTGAAGTTCAAACTTCAGTATTCGATGCTAAAGCTGGTGTTGCTCTAACTGACAAATTCGTTAAAGTTGTATCTTGGTACGACAACGAAATCGGTTACTCAAACAAAGTTCTAGACCTAATCGCTCACATCTCTAAGTAATTTCTTTTTAGAAATAGCTTTAGATAAGCATTAGCGAAGACTGTTTTGAGCAGACTTTGAAAAAGGCGACCTTAGTGTCGCCTTTTTAATACCTGCTATCTTTTAGACCGCGTCTATCTCAGTTCATCAAGGTAACGCAAAATTTAATTCCAATACTGACTCTGCTTGTTACTCGTGAAAGCACAAGCACCACTCTAGTCTGCATTTGAATTCAATTTCCTTAGAAGGATCATGTAATGGATTTATCTACTCTACCTGCACTGACTGTACTTTCTGATAACGTGACTATCGTTGAGCACGAAGGTGTAAAACTGGTTCGTGTTATCCACGATAAAGCAAACGCAGCTATTTCACTGTTTGGCGGCCATGTCGTGTCATTCCAACCGCAAGGCCAAGAAGACCTAATTTGGATGAGCCAACAAGCTAAATTCGACGGCAAAACAGCCCTGCGTGGCGGCATTCCAGTATGTTGGCCTTGGTTTGGCCGCATTGCAGCACCAGCACATGGTTTTGCCCGTTCAAGTGAATGGCAATTGGTTGAACACCGTGAAAGCGAAGCTGGCGTGATTGTTAGCTTAGGTCTGAAGCCAAGCGAAGAGACGCTAGCAGTATGGCCTCATCAGTTTGATGCTCGCTTGAATGTTGAGATCGGTGAACAACTAAAAGTAACGCTGGACGTGAAGAACACTGATTCTCAGCCATGGACTTTCTCTGGTGCACTACACACTTACCTAAACGTTGGCGATATCCACAACACAACCACCACTGGTATGGGTGCTGAGTACATTGATAGCCTGCAAGGTGGCAAGATCTGCCAAGGTGGATCTGAACTGGTACTGACCGACACGATTGACCGCGTTTACACGCAACCAGAAGCGCAAATCTTTGTTGCTGACAAGAAGCTGGATCGCACGCTAACAGTTGAAAACCACGGTCATAACTCTGCAGTACTGTGGAACCCGTGGGCAGAAGGCGCTGCGGGTATGGGCGACATGCAAGACGACGGTTACCTAACCATGCTATGTGTTGAATCAACACTGCACGCACCAAGCCTAGAAGCAGGAAAAACATTACAGCCTGGTGAAAGCCACCAGCTGATTACTGTGATTAGTGCCCAATAACCGTATAAATACAGTTATAAAAAACGATTTTTGAGCGGCTTTATGTCGCTCTTTTACTTTTTGGTTTTAGCTCGTTACACTTGCGCTGTCTATTCTCCTTTAGAGGTCTCCATGACTTACCAATGCCCTTTGTGTCACCAACCTTTATCTCAAAACGATCGTACGTTTAAGTGTGAAAAGAACCATCAGTTCGACCTAGCGAAACAAGGCTACGTCAATTTGATGCCTGCGCACCACAAACGCTCAAAAGATCCAGGTGACAACAAAGAGATGATGCAGGCACGTCGTCGCTTCCTTGAAGGTAACCACTATGACCCAATGCGCCAAGCGGTGGTGACGTTGTGTTCTCGCTATCTACCAGAAGAGACGCCTAGCCTATTGGATATTGGTTGTGGCGAAGGTTATTACACCAACGAAATTGCTGTGAATCTTCAAGAAAAGAAAGGGGCTACTTTTGGCCTAGACATTTCTAAGATTGCTATCAAATACGCCGCTAAACGCTACCCTGCTGTCGACTTCTCAGTTGCATCAAGCCATCGCCTACCCTTTGCTGAAAACAGCTTAGACGGAATTCTACGCATTTACGCGCCTTGCAAGGCTGAAGAGTTACAACGCACCATCAAAGATAATGGTGTGGTGATCACCGTGACACCAGCTAGCCGACACCTGTATCAACTGCGTGATGCAATTTATGATGGCGTTCGCTTGCACGACGAAGATCCAGAAGTGATCGAAGGTTTTACGCTTGAGCATCAAGAGCAACTAAACTATATGATGGAACTATCGGGGTCAGATGCATTCGACCTGCTACAGATGACGCCGTTTGCTTGGAAGGCGAGTGAAGAGTTTAAACTACAACTCACCGAGGCAGAGCAATTCAACTGTGAAGCTGACTTTATGCTGCGAGTGTACCGCAAACAAATTTAATTGATATTGATTATCGTTTGCATTGAAATCTTATCTTGCCTCCTTTAGTATGCGTGTTCTTCAAGGAGGCATTTCATGCAACGTATTATTCTTATCGGATTAGCTACTCTTCTCACGGCTTGTGCTAGTCAACCTGCAAAAGACACTTCTCAAAAAGTGGCTCAAACGGAATCCGTTTCCACATTCTATGACTACCAGTTCGCTTCTCCACAAGGCGAAACACTTTCTCTCGATGCATTACCCGAGCAGCTGATTGACGCTGATGTGGTTCTAATTGGCGAATGGCACACGCATTCTGCCATTCACCGCTTCCAAACCGACTTCTTAAAAGCGCGCCGCAACGCAACATCAAACATTGCGCTTTCAATGGAACAGTTCACTCGAGAGCACCAAGCCACACTTGACCAATACTTAAACGGCGAAATTGGCGAACAAATTCTCATGTCTCAAGCGGCAGCTTGGCCAAATTACGAAAGTGATTACCGCGCGTTAGTTGAGTTCGCAAAAGCCAACGACGTCGATGTTATTGCGGCAAATGCACCAAAGCCATTCGTGCAGTGTATTGGCCGTAAAGGATTGCCTTACCTAGACCAATTATCGACCGAGCAACGCCAATGGATTGCTGCCGAAGTGGATACTGGCGATAGCCCTTACAAAGAAAAGTTCATGGCTTCTATGCATCACGGTACGCCAGAGCAAACAGAAAAGCAGTTTGCCGCTCAGGTTACCTGGGACGAAACCATGGCTGAGTCGATTGTGGATTACCTAGCATCAAACCCTGATAAACAAGTGATTCACGTGGCTGGCAAGTTCCACACCGAGGGTGGTTTAGGGACGGCGGCATCAATTCTACGTCGTAACCCTGATTTAAAAATCGCCATCATCAGCCCGGTTGAAGCGATCTCATCGGATAGCGGTGATTATCAGCTTGAAGTGCTTTCGCCGCCGGCTCGCTTTGTAAAGAAAGAGAACCGAATGAAGGCATACAAGCATCTGTCAAAACGTAGCGCTAGCCTAGAGTGTGAGTAGGATCTGTTGATCCACTCTTCTAAGCTAAAGAGTCGATGGGCTAATCCTAGATAATTAGCCCATCGTCACAACTTGATCACGTTCCCGTCATTCATCCTAACTCTATCTAAAATCAAACATTCTTATCGGCACAAGACTTGCTTAGTAAATAGACGATTTAACCAAGCAGACGAAAATGTAATGTGCGAATAAAAAAACATCACTATCGATGATTAATTGCACAAGTTTTTCACACCTCTGCCGATACTATATTTAAGGATAGGTAAGGAGAGCTATATGACGCCAGTAGGAACGAGTAATACTCAGCTGTATTCGCCTTCGCAGATGAACGCTAAGAGTTCAGCTAACGAAGCTGAAAAGCCTAAACCGCTTAAGGTTGAGCAAAATACGGTTAGGCTTTCTGATGAAGGCAAAGCACTCTTATCTGCCCTAAAAGAAATTGATAAAGAAGCGAAGAAAGTCGAAGCAGAAAACGCGACAGTTACCGATAAAGTTGAGTCATTCGCTCATGGTGCCTTGGGTATGGATCACCCAGATAAGATTGAAGAAGAAGATGATGGTTCTTATTCAGCGGGGCAATACCTGTCCGCAGCGGCAACCGTAGGCGGTATTCTTCTCGCACTCATTTAGCCTTGCCAACCTATCGCATTCTCTAGAATAAAAGCGATTTATCGTTACGACAATAGACCCGATTAGGTCTAAAAAACGAGTTCATTCCATAATTCCGCTCTCATTTTAATGGAATAATACTCGTGAAAAACACTTTTGAGCTTATCGATAAGCCAACCTTTTTTGGTGCTATAGCACTCCTACTCACGATAGTTTTCCCGCTCATTTTGTTCCCTGCACAGGGCGCAGACTGGATTGCGGTTGCGAAAACATTCATGACTGATCAACTCGGATTCCTGTATCTTGCTCTAGGTCTCGCAGCCTGTGCATTTATGGTGTACGTAGTATTCAGTGATATGGGACAAATTAAACTAGGCGAAGCTGATGAAGAGCCTGAGTTTAAAACTGCATCATGGGCTGCCATGCTATTTTGTGGCGGTATCGGTGCAAGTATCTTGTATTGGGGCTGTATTGAGTGGGCTTACTACTACCAATCACCGCCTTTCCAACTAGAACCTGGCAGTGAAGAAGCAGTACGCTGGGCTGCGACCTACGGCCTATTCCACTGGGGACCAATCGCATGGTCTATCTACCTAATCCCGGCAATTCCTATCGCTTACTTCTTCTACGTACGTAAACAACCTGTTCTAAAGATTTCAAGCGCATTAATGCCTGTTCTTGGTGAACACCGTAGTAAAGGCGTACCAGGAAAGATCGTTGATATCCTATTCATTTTCGGTCTATTAGGCGGCGCTGCAACAACATTAGGTTTAGCCGCTCCTCTGATCACTGAAGGTCTAAATCACCTATTTGGTCTACCTAAAAATAACCTAACGCAAGTGATGGTGCTTTTAGTGTGTACTGCGATTTTTGCTTACTCATCTTATGCTGGATTGGAAAAAGGCATCAAGATCCTAAGTAACATCAACTTCTGGGGTGCGATGGGTCTACTGGCTTTCGTTCTGATCGCGGGTCCAACAATCTTCATGTTAGAAACAGGCTTAGACTCAATTGGTCGTCTACTGTCTAACTTCTTCGTGATGGCAACGTGGGCTGAACCATTTGGTGGTTACGGTACATTCGAAAACACTCACTTCCCACAAGACTGGACGATTTTCTACTGGGCATGGTGGCTAGTATTTGCACCGAGTATGGGTCTGTTTGTTGCGCGTATCTCTCGCGGCAGAACCATCAAACAAATGGTGTCAGGGTCGATCTTCTTTGGTTCTCTAGGTTGTTTCCTGTTCTTCATGATCTTAGGTAACTACGGCCTATCACTGCAGCTTTCTGGTGAGCTAGATGTCGTTGCCATTTTGAATGCGGAAGGCGCAACCAAAGCTATCTTCTCGATGCTTGCACAATTGCCAATGAGCACGCTGGTTATCGCTGTATTTACAATGCTGTGTATCATTTTCACGGCAACAACATTTGACTCTATCTCATACATCCTAGCGTCTGTTGTACAAAATAACGTGACCGAAGAGCCAATGCGCTGGAACCGTATGTTCTGGGCATTTACTCTGTCGTTCTTACCAACAATTCTAATGTTCTTAGGCGGTCTAAGTACGCTACAAACGGCGGCGATTGTTGGTGGCTTACCACTGCTTGCTATCTCTGTGATGCTGATGATTTCAGCGGTTCGTGCGACTAACCTCGACCTACGCCATCAAGATGCGTATATCGAGCCAACGATCAACATCGAAGAACTGCCAGACATGGACCCTTGGTCTGCTGAAGGTATGGCGTTGGCTCAGTTTGAGAAAGAAAGAGATGCAGCACAAGAAGCCGCAGAACTTGAGCGTGTTGCTTACACAGAACTTGCCGCAGTGAAGAAAGAAATTCGCGCTTATGTGTTAGAACAAGGTTCACAAATGGAAACTCACGAGTTACCAGAGAACCTACAACAAGCACTTGAGCAGGCCGAGAGTAATCTTAGTGCCGCACAAGCGAAAAAGATCGAGTTATCTGAGCAAGCTCAGAATGCTCGTATCACGTTCAATCAGGTGGTTGCAGACTTACCGCTTGCTTGACATTAGCCATGACACAGTCCATTGATTTGGACCCTCCTAAATACGACAAAGGCTCACAGAAATGTGAGCCTTTTTTTATTCGGGTGATTGACTAGTCTTCGTTAACTAGCGGTTCGGGTGGTTCAAGATGTGATCTTCCCAATCGACAACATCGATTTCGTATACCACTTTGTTACGAACGCTTTCACCTGCTGCATGCATCTCTGTTTTTGATCCGGTGATCAACGGGTGCCATTCAGGAATCGGCTTAGATTCTGATAAAAGGCGGTAAGCACAAGTGTCTGGTAGCCAGTGAAACTCATCGATCTTGTCACGAGTCAGCTTCAAACACTCTTCACCTGAAGTGAAGCGGTTCGGGTAATCTTTACACGAACATGTTTTGTCGTTTAACCAGCTACACGCCACATTGGTGTAGTAAACTTCATCGCTATCTTCATCCATTAGTTTATGTAGGCAGCACTTACCACAACCGTCGCAAAGTGATTCCCACTCATTCTCGGTCATCTGTTCTAGTGTCTTTTCTTGCCAAAATGGATTCGTCATAGGATTACTTCTTACTCTTTTACTGGGGTGCGTGTTATACCGCTAGCCCATAAAAAGTTCAAGGATAATAATTGTTCATTCTTTGATTCAATCAACAGCTGTCACTCTCATCATTTTTTGCTACTATCGCGCACCCTGTTATTTAGTGAGTTTAATTTGATGGAATGTCGCCTAGGTTGTGGAGCATGCTGTATCGCTCCAAGTATTACATCTGCTATTCCTGGAATGCCTAATGGTAAGCCTGCTGGGGTACGCTGCATCCAATTAAATGAGCAAGATCTCTGCAAATTATTTGGTCAACCTTCACGCCCGAAGGTATGTCACCAATTCAAAGCTTGCCCTGTCATTTGTGGTAAAACCGACCAAGAAGCCCTTGATAACCTGATCGAGTTAGAAGCTATTACCTAAGCGTATTAGCCCTTTTCTATATCCCAGCAATTTCTTTTCCTACTCATACTTTGCTTTAGGTTATAGGTGCTTATGAGGCCTCAATAGTCTTTCAAACAATACTGACTACCTCGCTATGAGTAATAACCGTTTCAGGAAACTCTCGGCGAAATAAAGCCATCGATAAGACATCACAGATCAATGAGGCCTTTATTCTCGTACCCATAAACCAACCAATAACTTGCCTTGAATAAAGGTCAATAATGGCAACTAATTATAGCCAATATTTGTTTGTAGCTACGTCGGTGATATCTCCTGCCCATTTTTAAATTAGCAGTCGTTGCAATGAAGACCTGAGCGAGCAAGGCCGTAACTACGGGTATTCAGTTCAGGTCAAGAAGTGGACAATATCTTATAAACTTGAAGTACTATGTGTATATCATCAGGTAGCGTTTTTATTTACTTTGTTGTCAGCCAATATATTGGATAATATGGCAATAATACATTATGGAAGGAAAATGTGATGAGTAAAAAAATGACCATGGCGGAGATTTCAAGACAGCTTGGAATTTCAACAATGACCGTGTCACGTTACTTTAATGACGGTTATGTCTCGGCTGAAAATCGCCTTAAAATTGATGCTATCGTCAAAGAAAATCATTATACCCCTAATATATTTGCTCGTTCCATTCGTAGCCAATCTAATATTATTGGTTTCGTTGCTCCTCGCATTGAGTCATATACAACTAGTTTAGTAATCAAAGGGGCACTGGCGGCTGCCAATGAATCACAAGTACGAATGCTTTTTCATGCCTCAGGGTTTAACCATGAGTCAGAATGCCAAGCTGTGAGAGAGTTTAATGGCTTAAATGCATTGGGCACTATTATTATTGCTTCAAAGCACAGTGTCGAAGAGACGTTTTATCAAACCTTAGACAATGTGTTATTTATTGGTAAAAACACCCCCCACCATTGCTGTTTATATTACCCCGACCATGCTGCAATTAAAGCACTCGTTTCCCAAACCATCACTCAGTTAAAACAACAGCAGGCACCGCTGGCAGCCGTACATTATATTTATGATGAGCGTATGCTTTCCAGCCGCACTAAGTTGATGCAAGCCACCATTACTGACACCGTCCCTGAGTTGAATTTTTCACTACAAGCTCTAGCCAACTCGGAGGACAAAGCCGGCTACCAGGCAATTCAATTACAGCCTAATCATGTCTACTTTTGTGCCACCGATAATATTGCTATTCGTTTATATCGTCGCGCCAAAGAACAGCAACTCAAGATTGGTCATAACTTATGGATTGTAGGCATGGGTGACTATGACTACAGCGATTTGTTAGTCCCAAGCCTGACTACTGTCGCTTTTAACTACTATCAAGTGGGCTACCAAGCTGTCAAAAAATTGCTCAAGCGCGATTTCAGTTCCGTTGAAGGCACATTCGACATAAGAATGAGAGAAAGTTCACAGTTTCTCTGAAATTGTATTGAGTCCAAATAGGTTCCATTTAACACTATGTGTTAACGATAACACACATAGTATAACCGATGACACTCGCTAATAATCTACACTCAAAACCACTCGCGTGGTGGAAGAAAGCAACTGCCTACCAAATTTATCCCCGTAGTTTTTATGATACAAACCAGGACGGTATTGGTGACATCAATGGGATCATTGCTAAGCTAGATTATCTTGCTGATTTGGGCATTGATTTAATATGGATCTGCCCATTCTACGCATCACCGAATGATGATAACGGTTACGATATCAGTGACTATCAAGCGATTCATCCTGACTTTGGAACCCTTGAGGATGTGGATAAATTAATCACTGCTGCTCATGAACGTGGCATTCGCATTATTATGGATTTAGTGATAAACCACACTAGCGATGAGCATCCATGGTTCATCGAATCGCGAGATAACAAAGATAGCCCTAAGCGTGATTGGTATATTTGGCGTGATGGTTGTGAGCCTACAGCTGAAAAGCCGACTTGCGAACCAAATAACTGGGAAAGTATTTTTCATGGTAGTGCATGGGAATATGATGACAAAACTGCACAATATTATTTGCACCTATTTTCTAAAAAACAGCCAGATCTTAATTGGGAAAACCCTGAAGTTAAACAAGCACTATTTAAAATGATTCATTGGTGGTTGGAACGAGGTATTGATGGTTTCCGTGTCGATGCAATTAGCCATATTCAAAAACAAGCTGGTTTACCCTCTTTACCCAATCCAAAGGGTGAAAACTATGTCTCTTCATTCGATTATCATATGAATGTGGCAGGGATTGAAAAACATCTGTATGAGTTAAAAGAGCAGGCGTTTTCGCCTTTTGATATCGTGACCGTTGGTGAGGCCAATGGGGTGACGGCCGACAACGCATTGCCTTGGGTTGCTGAAGCGACCGAGCACGATCAAGGTGGTGTTTTTAACATGATTTTTCAGTTTGAACACATGAAGCTATGGTCGGAAGAACAAAGCAACGAGAATTTCGATCTCGTGGCGTTCAAACGCATTTTATCGCGTTGGCAAGATGCCTTAGAAGGTAAAGGCTGGAATGCGCTTTATTTAGAAAACCACGATCAAGCTCGTAGTATTGATACTTTTGCCGATCCTAACTCTAGGTATGCCAGTGCTACCGCGTTAGCGAGTTGTTATTTCTTGATGAAAGGAACTCCATTTATTTATCAGGGCCAAGAGATTGGTATGGTAAATCATCAGTTTACTTCTCTTGACGAATTTAACGATGTGTCTGCGAGAAATTTAATTCAAAAGCTATCGCAACAAGGTCAGAGCGATGCCGATATCTTAGCCTTGTTAAATCAAGTATCCCGCGACCACAGTCGCTTGCCAATGCAATGGAATGACCAGGATTTTGCCGGTTTTTCTGAGGTGCAACCTTGGTTCTCGGTGAATCAACAGTATGCAGATATCAATGTTGAGCAACAACAGCAAGATCCAAATTCGATCTTAGGTTTCTATAAGCAGTTGATTGCTTTGCGCAAGTCACATGAAAGCTTAGTGGTTGGCCGTTATCAATTACTGCTAGCTAACGATCCTAATATCTATGTTTATCAACGTGTTGCTCAAGATATGACATGGACCATTATTACCAATTTAAGTCCACAAGAGAGCGTTGTTGATATCGACTGCACCCAATTAGGCGAGTTAATGCTTGATAATCAGAATATTAACAATGAACACGTTCGCTCAGATTTTATAACAACGCAAATAGCCCCCGCTTATGCCGCGTATATATTTGCAAGAAAGCACTAAATTATATTTATGGCTAGGCGCTGATAACGTTAGCCTGTATTTAAATCAAGGAACTATTTATGAGTAAGTTACTATCGTTTGATTTTTGGCAACGATTTGGGAAGTCCCTTATCGTTGTTATCGCGGTGATGCCTGCCGCTGGTATCATGATATCACTAGGTAAAGTGGTCGCAATGTATGCGGGTGGGTTTGGTGCCATTGAAACACTAGGCGCTATAATGGAAAACATAGGTTGGGGGATCATTGTTAACCTTCACCTATTATTTGCGGTCGCGATTGGTGGCTCGTGGGCAAAAGAGCGTGCAGGTGGCGCATTTGCCGCGCTAATTGCCTTCATCTTAATCAACCGTATCACTGGGGTTATATTGGGCGTGGATAACGCTATGCTCAGTGACCCAGAAGCGGTTGTGATGAGCCTATTTGGTTCTGAGTTACCTGTCTCTCAATTCTTCACGAATATTTTGGGTGCTCCTGCCCTAAATATGGGTGTGTTTATCGGTATTATGTCTGGCTATTTAGGTGCCAACTTATTTAACCGCTATCATGACTTCGCTCGCTTACCTCAGGCATTAGCATTTTTCAACGGTAAGCGTTTTGTACCTTTTGTTGTTATTTTCTATTCGCTGATTATTGCGTTTGGTTTATCTGTAATATGGCCTTTAATTCAAGGTGCGCTTAATGATTTTGGTCAATGGATTGCTACCTCTAAAGACACTGCGCCGATCACTGCTCCTTTCTTGTATGGTACGTTAGAGCGTTTATTACTGCCATTTGGTTTACACCACACTTTAACTATTCCAATGAATTACACCGAGTTGGGTGGTACTTATGAGCTTTTGACTGGGATGAATGCGGGCTCAAGTGTTTATGGTCAAGATCCATTATGGCTTGCTTGGGTCAGCGATTTAAATAATCTTAAATTAAGCGATCCGACAACTTACCAACACCTGTTAGATACGGTGCACCCAGCACGCTTTAAAGCAGGCCAAGTTATTATCGCAGCCTCTTCATTGATTGGTATTGGACTTGCGATGTATCACTGTGTTGATAGTGATAAGCGCGCACAATATAAGCCAATGTTCTTATCTGCCTGTCTTGCTGTGTTATTAACCGGTGTAACTGAGCCTATTGAATTCATGTTTATGTTTATCGCTCCCGTTTTGTATGTTGCACATGCTGTGTTAACAGGAGTTGCATTTGCGTTGGTCGATGTGATGGACCTACGTGTACATGCCTTTGGTTTGATTGAGTTACTCACTCGTATACCTATGATGGTTTCAGCGGGCATCGGTGGTGATCTGGTTCGCTTTGCATTAGTTTCTATTGTTTTCTTTGTGGTTAACTATGGATTGTTCCGCTTCCTAATCGTGAAATTGAAGTTACCAACACCGGGTCGTATGGGTAACTACCTGGATGAAAGCTCAGAATCGATGTCAGAAGATGAGAAGATGAACATTATTATTCAGAATTTAGGTGGCCGTGCCAATATTGCTGAGATTGATGCTTGTATGACTCGCTTGCGTATTACAGTTAATGATCCGAAGTTGGTTGCTGAATATGCGTCATGGAAGCCGACAGGGGCTCTTGGTGCTGTGATTAAAGAACAGGGTGTACAAGTTATTTATGGCCCTGGGGTGGATGTTATTAAATCTAAGTTAATAGAGAAATATTCAGCACAACCTGCGTAATTCTTTTTAGATCAAATAACCTCGAGAAACGCAGCCTTGCGCTGCGTTTTATCTCACTAGAATAAATAAGTGAATAATAATGAAGTTAATGACACTAAATACCCACAGTTGGCAAGAAGAAAAACAGCTAGAAAAGTTAGATGTGGTCGCGCAAGCCATTATCGAGCAAGGGTGCGATGTGGTTGCATTACAGGAAGTGAATCAACATCAAGATAGCCCGGCCGTTGATGCCAATATATTAACCAATCACACTGTGTTGGCGAATAACTATGGTTATTTATTACAGAAAAAACTCATGGAATACGGTCATCACTACCAACTTACGTGGGATTTCGTTCATCAAAGTTATGAAGTATATCAAGAGGGGCTCTCATTTTTAACGCGACTACCGATTGTCGAACATGAGGTCATTGATTTAAGTGATAGCTATGATGTGAGCTTTTGGAAACATCGGCGAGCAGTGCGTATTAAAGTGACCTCTCAACAGGGTGATTTTAATCTTTATAATTGTCATTGTGGCTGGTGGAATGACTCAGAGAACTCATTTGAGGATCAGTTCGACCGAATCAAGGCAACTTTACCAACAGAGTTGAGCTTTCTATTAGGCGATTTCAACAACCCAAGCCATATACGTAATGAAGGCTATGATTACGTATTACAACGCGGTTTGATGGATTGTTATGAAGTTGCTGAAATCAAAGATGATGGAACCACTGTCATTAAAAACATTGATGGTTGGGAGCAAAATAGCCAAGCGCTACGCATTGATTTAGTACTTAGTAATCAGCCTGTAGTGGTAAAGCAGCATAAGGTGATTTTTAATCACGATTTTTATCCGGTTGTATCAGATCACTTTGGGGTGTTGGTAGAAGTAGAACTTACTTAATTTTTATCAACTCATCGTAGTTTAAATAAAAACGAATACTACACAAATACGGCTAATTATCAGATCACTCTGCTTGCTAAAATAGCGATAGAATACGACTGACCTTAACGATTTTTAGTGCGAGTTCGAAGTGATTACATAAGATTCTCTGTTCTTTCTTTCAACTATATACACAAGATTTCACAATTCTTCGAAATCTAAACTATCTTGTTGATACTGGTACAGATTAATAAGGATCGTTATGAATAGGTATATCGCAGAAATGTTTGGTACGTTTTGGTTGGTGTTAGGAGGTTGTGGTAGTGCCGTCTTGGCCGCTGCTTTTCCCGATGTAGGTATCGGCTTACTCGGGGTTTCCCTCGCCTTTGGTTTAACCGTACTCACCATGGCTTTTGCTATTGGCCATATATCAGGCTGTCATCTCAACCCTGCTGTTACAATAGGTCTTTGGAGCGGTGGTCGCTTTGATGCCAAAGACGTCGCACCTTACATTATAGCCCAGGTCATTGGGGGTATTATCGCGGGTGGTGTGTTATTTGTGATTGCTTCAGGCCAAGCAGGCTTTGACGCTGCGGCATCTGGCTTTGCTTCAAATGGTTACGGTGAACACTCACCGGGCGGCTATTCACTGACCGCTGCACTGGTCTGTGAAGTGGTCATGACCATGGTGTTCCTATTCGTGATCATGGGTGCGACTGATTCGAAAGCCCCTGCTGGGTTTGCACCCATTGCAATTGGTCTCTGTTTGACCTTGATTCACCTTATCAGTATTCCCGTAACCAATACTTCAGTGAACCCTGCTCGAAGTACTGGCGTGGCTGTATTTGTCGGTGATTGGGCCGTTTCGCAATTGTGGCTATTCTGGATTGCACCGATTATTGGTGCCGTGATTGGCGCGATGATATACAAAGCGGTAAGAGGTTCAGATTAAGCGCTGAAAAACGTCTAAAGCAATAAAAGAAAAAGCCGCTTAGTGATGCTTCACCAAGCGGCTTTTTTAGATCTTATGACGACCGAGTAAGGAGTGCGAAAGCGTGGTGCCATCCACCAGCTCTAGCTCACCACCAACGGGAACACCATGAGCGATACGGCTTGCGTTCACTTCATGGGCATTACATAGCTCAGCAATGTAATGCGCTGTCGCTTCCCCTTCAACTGTTGGGTTAGTCGCTAGGATTACTTCCGAGATATCACCACGACGCAGGCGGTAGTCCAAAACATCAAGACCGATGTCGCTTGGACCAATACCATCAAGTGGTGAAAGATGACCCATCAATACAAAGTAACGACCTGAATATTGGCCAGTTGCTTCGATAGCTGCAATGTCTGCAGGGCTCTCTACTACACAGATTTGACCATTTTCCTGACGTTTAGGATTGGTACAAATGTGGCAAGTATCTTCTTCAGTAAAAGTACGGCACTCATTACAGTGACCAATTTCGGTCATTGCTTGGCTAAGAGCTTCAGCCAACTGTAGGCCGCCTTTTCTATCGCGCTGTAACAAATGAAAGGCCATACGCTGCGCCGACTTGGGGCCAACCCCAGGTAGACAACGTAAGGCCTCCATCAAATGCTCCAGCATATGACTGGTACGCATATTTAACCGTTCTAATGTTCAAGTAATAGCCTGTTCAACACAAACCACCACCTGAATTAACCTTTAAGAATAAGTTACTTAGAAAGGCATCTTCATACCTGGTGGAAGTTGCATTCCGCCAGTTACGCTAGCCATTTTCTCTTTTTGAGTTTCTTCAACGCGACGAGCCGCATCGTTGAAAGCAGCAGCGATAAGATCTTCAAGCATCTCTTTATCGTCTTCCATTAGGCTTTCATCGATATCAACACGGCGAACGCTGTGGCTACCAGTGATCGTTACTTTTACAAGGCCAGCACCTGACTCACCTGTAACTTCCATATTTGCGATTTCTTCTTGAAGCTTTTGCATGCGCTCTTGCATTTGCTGGGCTTGCTTCATCATGTTGCCCATACCGCCTTTACCAAACATGTTAATACTCTCTGGTCTAATTGGTTTATTAAAATTAATTAAGCTATACGAGCTTAAATGGGGGTTAAAACAGTGTGATTCAACCCCTCGATGTTCAGTTCTCAGATTTGCTTATCTGGGATGATATGCCGGTCACTAAACAAGAAAACGTTCTAGATAGGACGAACGCTGTCTCTGTCGAGTTCAGCGGCAAAACGTCTTTCAATGAACTGTACGTTGGCATCGTTTTCTAAAGCGGTAAACGCGTCTTTCAACTTACCTTGATACAGTCGTTCTCGTAATTCTAGCGGCGTTTCTCCACCATCACCGATTTCAACACTCAAATGACACTCTTCTCCAAGCACAGTATTGAGAGACTGCAATAGCTCACTCTGCGCACGGTCGGTATTCAAATGAGCTTGGCTCGCTCTTAACGTTAAAGTGATTGATGTGTCGTTTTTAGCAAACACTGAGTTCAATGCTAACTGTTCAACAAGCTTGGCTGTCTCTAGCTTTTGAATCGTGGCTGACCATTCATCTTGAGCAATCGACTCTTGAAGCAATTTATCGACCATTTCTGGTGTCTTAATATGCTCCAACGCACGCTTGATCTGAGTAGGTGTAAGCTCTTTGCTCACCTCTTTCACTACAGGTTTAGACGGTTTCCAGCGATAAGGTTCATTATCGTTGGTCACATTTTCTGTCGAAGAGGATGATAAAGAAGCTGGCGACACCCGCTCAGAACCACCGTGTTGCTGAGCAACTCGATCAAGAACTGAAGTTTTAGCTGGTGTCGCTTTAGCCTTTTTTGGCGCCGAGCCTTTGTTTTCTGTTGCCGAACTGCCTCTACGTTGAGAACGTAATTGGTGGCGTAAACCACTCACAGGCGAAGTTGCACGCGCTGGCTGCTCTTGCGGAGCAGAAGGTGCAGCGCTTGGCTGTTGAACCGGACTCTGGTTTTGATAATTCGTTTGTTGCTGCTGAGGCTGCTCTGCACCGTAGCTTGGACGCTCATCATAAGCAGGAGGCGCGTCATACTGGCTATGCGGGTAATCCTGCTCAGGATAACCTTGGTTGCCTGAATGTTCAGCGTAACCTTGCGAATCTGAATACTGTGCTGGAGTCTGTTGCACGGGTGGCTGCTGCATAGCTTGCTGTTGAGGCGCCTGTTGTTGCATCTGAGGCTGTCTCGGAGCTGCCATTGGCGCAGGTTGACTCACTGACTGAGCAACGTTCTGAGCTTGAGCTGCTGGAACTGGCGCTGGGCTTGCCGACTGAGTCGAGATTGCCGTAGCAACCGCTTGTTCAGCTGGTCTAAATGCCAACATGCGTAAAACCACCATCTCAATACCAACGCGAGCGGTTGGCGACAATGGTAAGTCTTCACGACCTTTCAATACGATCTGGTAGTAGAGTTGAATGTCTTGTGGGCTAAACGCTTTGCTCAGTAGTTCAAGCTTCTCAGCGTCAGGCTGTGCCTTATCTAGTGTGGATGGCAAAGCTTGGAACATCGCAAGACGATGCAGTTGAGTCGCAAGCTGATTCAGCAAACCATCCCACTCGACACCGTTCTCAGCAAGGCTTTGGATACACGCCATCGCTTGCTGTAGCTGCTTACTGCTAATCGCTTCAAGCAAGTGGATAGCTTGGTCGGTATCCAGTGTTCCGAGCATGTGAGCAACAGTATCTGTTACGACATTGCCATTACCCAATGCGATAGCTTGGTCTGTAAGGCTTAGCGCATCACGCATACTGCCATCAGCAGCATGAGCAATCATTCCAAGCGCACGAGATTCAGACGTCACATCTTCTTGTTCAAGAATATGATCGAGCTGCTCGTGAATATTATCAACGCTGATCGGCTTAAGATGGAACTGCAAACAACGCGACAAGATCGTTACTGGAAGCTTCTGTGGATCCGTTGTTGCGAGCAAGAATTTCACATACTCAGGCGGCTCTTCTAAGGTCTTTAGAAGCGCGTTAAAGCTGTGCCTGGAAAGCATGTGAACTTCATCGATTAGGTAAACCTTGAAGCGACCACGTGCAGGCTTGTACTGAACATTGTCCAGAAGCTCGCGGGTATCTTCTACCTTAGTTCGTGATGCCGCATCGATCTCGAGCAGGTCAACAAAGCGACCTTCATCGATTTCTTTACAGGTTGCACATTCACCACAAGGTGTTGAGGTAATGCCTGTTTCACAGTTGAGTCCCTTAGCAAACAAACGACCGATGGTTGTTTTACCAACACCTCGTGTACCGCTGAACAGGTATGCGTGGTGCAACCTATTCTGGCTAAGGGCATTCTCTAATGCTGTTAAAACATGGGCTTGACCAACCACTTCTTTGAATTTGGTTGGTCGCCATTTTCGCGCTAACGCAAGATAGCTCATGAATAATTCCGAAAAGGATTAATGACCGTCGAATTCGCAGATGCTAAACACTTCTAGACCTAAGCCTTGTAAGCGCTTGTCACCACCGATTTCTGGAAGGTTAATAACAAATGCAGCGTGTTCTACCACACCACCAAGCTGACGAATCAACTTTGTTGTTGCTTCAATCGTACCGCCCGTTGCTAGCAAATCATCAACCATCAACACTTTATCGCCTTCAACGATAGCATCAGTATGGATTTCTAGAGTGTCGGTGCCGTACTCAAGCTCATAAGATTGTGCCACAGTTTGACGAGGCAGCTTGCCCGGCTTACGAACAGGAATGAAGCCAACACCTAGCTCAAGTGCCAAAGGCGCACCAAATAGGAAACCACGAGCTTCAGTACCAACGATCTTAGTAAAGCCCATGTCCTTGTATGTTTCCGCTAGCAGGTCGATAGTCGCTTTGTAAGCTACTGGATCTTCCATCAAGCTTGTTACGTCACGGAACAAAATACCCGCTTTAGGGTAATCAGGAATGCTTTTGATGCTTGCTTTGATCAGAGAGATTTTTTCTGTGTTCATAATCTTATGCACTTCATTAGGCCGCTTTCCAAACTCTCGTTAACGAATCAAACATCAACGCTCGGAATTAAGGAAAGGTACGATTGGTATTCATTGCAACGAGAGTCATAACTCTGATTGCTGAAATAATAAACGCCCGCTATACAAGCAGGCACACTGGCTTAATGGTAGTGATTTTCTTTGCTGTCAGCAACCAACTCATGGGTTGGAAGTCGCATAAACCATGTGAGAAGAATAACAAGTACACAAATTAGGAAAGCCTTGACCCAAATGATAGGGGCAAAGTAGATGGATAACGCAAAACTCAACAAGATAAAGAATACGCCACGCGTTTTAACTTGTTTGGTGACGGCACCGTGTTGATACCAATTGTTCAGCAAAGGACCCAGCGTTTTGTGCTCATGCATCCATTTATGAACTTTCGGATTGCTTCGCATGAAGCATGCGCTGGCAAGAAGGAGAAAAGGAGTGGTTGGCAGAACGGGCAAAACTATCCCTAGAACTGCGAGAAATATACAAAGGCCACCAGCAATATTGAGGCTTAAAACTCGAACGCTAATTGTGGCCTCCTTGAGTTAGCTATCACCAATCGGCGACGACAGCTTAACTAGAATGTTGCGTAACAATTGAATACACGGATCAACGTAAGTGTTGCTGGTAGCAATGGAATCATTAAAAATGCGGCTAAAAATCCTAAAAAGTAGAATACATTAAACGGGTCTTGAAAGTCTTTGTTATCTGCCATGATTGCTTCTTGTTTTTGTTAGTGAAGGTAAGTATCCGGCGAACCAAACCCGCTTTGCTAAATCGACATTTAACAAAAAAGGCATAGTCACACCATTTGCGCAACTATACCTTAATCAATTATTCACAAAAACCGAGGAAATATAGGGTTAATCAGTAGACCCTTGGTGTATGTCTAAACTAAAACTTGCCGCTCCAAGTAGGCTCAACGACAGTTGGCAGCCCTGTTCGATCGGAAGGTCCCGCGTAATAAAGTTCTTCTTGCAGTTCTCACCCAAGCGCTCACCTGCTGCAATATATTGATTCAATTCACCATTCGACCATTGCCCGTCTAGACCCGCAGGCAAAATGGAGATGGTTCCCTCGGCAAGGTCAGCAACACCAAACAAGGCATTCACTGGGGTGGAGCATTTAGAGCAACGAATCCCCTTCTCTAAGATTTCAGCAATATCTTTGAGATCAACATTAAAATCTTTTCTGTTTCTTATGTAATCGTGGAACAGCGCTCTCACTAACAATGTTGTCGCGGAGCCGCCATTATCAGACGACGATGAATCGACGAGGTAAAAAGCAAACTGCCCGTTCATCATCCACGCATAGTCAAACACAAGTGGCATCATCTCTGTTGATTGCAGTAACCGGTAACTGCAACGCCATGAGCCTTGTCGCGTATCTTTCTCTGGAAGCAGCGCATGGAGTAAGTCTTTTGCTGCGCTTGGGTTATCTTGAAGGTAATTCAGGTGCCAATGCAGTTCTTGGTCTTCAGGGATCTCTCCCCCATCATCCACACAGAACCATTGGCTCGAAAAATCTCGTTGGTCTGAAATGTTATCGAACGAATCTGTCAATGTATTCGCAATCGCACTTCCTAGGTGACGGTGATCCTCTAACGGCTTCGCCAAGAAGTCTTTAATACCAAATCGCAAGGCTTTCGCCACGTCAGACATATCATCAGTGCCAGACACAACGATCATAGGCAGTGACGGGTACTCTAAACTGAGCTCTTCCACAAGCTCTATGCCATCAAGTATTGGCATTGATAAGTCACACACAATTAAATCTGGCGCTGAGTCTCTAAGTTTCTGCAAAGCGTCCAGTCCATTTTCAGCCTCAACCACTTTATAACCGACCTTGTCTAGGTACGCGCTGGTTATACGGCGAAAAATAGGATCATCATCAACCAACATCACGCATTTTTGGTTAATTACTTCCTGAGCCGAGGTCATTACTGGCTGACTGTGAGTTTTGTACATAATCTATAACCTCACAAAACTAAGTCGAATTATTATTGTTATCTGTTCTAAGAACTAATATAAAACTTAGTAATAAAATGCTAAATACACAAATTTGCACTCTTTACTGGTAATTCGTGACGAGGGTTGGAATACTTGTAAATAGTGCAACGAGTTGACGTAACGCAAACATTGATCTCACTGTTACGTATAAATTAGATGAGATTGTAAACAAATGTGTCTGGATTTATGAAATTAGATGATTTAAACCTCTTTCGACTCGTCGTTGAAAATGGGAGCTACACCGCAACATCGCGCAAGACTATGATTCCGGTTGCGACCATCACACGACGCATCCAAGCCTTAGAAGATTCTTTGAACCTTAGGCTTCTCAATAGACACGCGCGTAAACTTTCTTTAACAGAGGCAGGCGAACGTTTCTTCAATGAATGCTCTCCGCTGTTGCAACGTCTCTCTTCTACTGCAGAAGAGTTAACTGACGTGTGCAAAGGCGCTTCCGGTAAGATTCGTATTACGGCACCCTCAAACCTGACCAAGCGCATGATGATGCCAATGTTCAGTGAATTCATGATTCAATACCCTGATATCAATATTGAGCTGATGATGAACAACCAAGCGGATCAGCTGGATCCAACGGAGTGGGACGTAATTTTCCGAGTCGGCCCTCAGCGTGATTCAAGCCTAATCGCTCGAAAAATCAGTGAAGTCAAAGATATTCTTATCGCGAGCCCTGAGTACTTAGCGAAGAACCCAGCTCCAAGCCATGCTGAAGAGCTAGCGAACCATTCGCTACTCAAAGGCTACCCGCTGATTAAGTGGCAGCTGAGTAATTCGAATGAAGAGACGGTGGTGAATAGCGAGAAAGGCCGTTTCAACGCCAATGCGCTTAATGTCGTAAGACAAGCGTGCTCAGAAGGCCTAGGTATCACCCTGATGCCTGACGTGATGATTCGTGAATACATTGAAGATGGCAGCTTAGTGCAAGTCTTAGAAGACTGGAGCGCTAACCCTCGTGATATTTACATGCTTTATAACCACAAAGACCATCTACCAGAGAAAGTGAGATTGTTTATTGATTTTGTGATCGCATACCACATTCATTAAGGTCAATCCCCTTCTCTATAAACAAAAAACCAGAGCCGATGCTCTGGTTTTTTATTTTCTCTATCGCTAGCGAAACTCTGTATGACTAACGAAACGCTAGTTAAGCGCCTTCGTTGTGTAACTCTAAGTTAGCAAGATCTTGTTGAATCTCACGTTGAACCTTTGAGTCGTCATTACGTAAAGAGTCTAGGAAATCTAGGTACGCTTGGTCAATATCGCCCGTTACATACTCACCGTTAAATACAGAAGTATCAAAACGAGAGATGTCTTGGTTGCCCATACCTACTGCAGAGATTAAGTCTGGTAGCGTTTGGAAGATCAAAGCGTCTGCGCCAATCTGCTTACAAATCGTTTCGTTGTCACGACCATGAGCAATCAGCTCAGTTGCGCTCGGCATATCGATGCCGTAAACGTTAGGGAAGCGAACCTCTGGAGCTGCTGAAACCATGAAGACTTTGTTAGCACCCGAATCACGAGCCATCTCAATGATCTGCTCTGATGTTGTGCCGCGAACGATAGAATCGTCAACCAGAAGAACGTTCTTACCTTTAAACTCAGAGCGAATTGCGTTGAGCTTACGGCGAACCGACTTCTTACGTTGTTGCTGACCTGGCATGATGAATGTGCGGCCAACATAGCGGTTTTTCACGAAACCTTGACGGTATGGCTTATTGATCGCTTGAGCGATTCGTAGCGCAATATCGTTTGATGTTTCAGGGATTGGAATAACCACATCAATGTCTAAGTCTGCGTACTCTTCTTTAATACGCATACCAAGCATCTCACCCATCTCAACGCGTGCGCTGTAAACCGAGATTTTGTCGATGAATGAATCTGGGCGTGCAAAGTATACAAACTCAAAGATACATGGGTTTAGTTGTGGGTTGTCTGCACATTGCTTAGTGAAAAGCTCACCGTCAAACGTTGCGTAGATAGCTTCACCTGGTGCTACGTCGCGCATGAAGTCGAAACCAACAGCATCGAGTGCTACCGATTCAGACGCAACCATGTACTCTGTTTTACCTTGAACTTCACGCTTACCAAGACACAATGGACGAATACCATGTGGGTCACGGAATGCGATCATACCGTGGCCGATGATCATCGCCGTTACGGCGTAAGCACCACGAATTGTACGATGCACATTTGCCACAGCGCGGAAAACGTCATCTGAAGTTACGTTACCTTTAACAGTATCGATCTCATGAGCTAATACGTTCAGTAGAACTTCAGAGTCAGAGGTTGTGTTTACATGACGACGGTCTTTTTCGAACAACTTCTCACGAACTTCGTTTGCGTTCGTCAGGTTACCGTTGTGCGCCAACGTAATGCCAAAAGGAGAGTTTACGTAGAAAGGCTGAGCTTCAGACGCACTTGAACTACCCGCAGTAGGATAACGAACATGGCCAATACCAACTTCACCTTGTAGGCGCTGCATGTGTTTTGCTTCAAAAACATCTTTTACTAAACCGTTCGCCTTACGCAGACGGAAACGATTGCTTTCTATGGTACAAATACCAGCGGCATCTTGGCCACGATGCTGCAATACCGTTAAAGCGTCATAAATAGACTGGTTTACAGGTGTTGAACCCACGATTCCAACAATACCACACATGTCCTAATCCTCGATTTTTCGACATTAACTGGCGCTAGAGCGCGCCAGATAAGAAACTAGATGTTGCTTGTAAATGCTCGAAGAACGGCGCAATGATTCGACTAAATTCTGGAACCAATTGCGAATTCTTCCACCACTCAGAACTTGGGAATGCAGTAAACGCATCCATGAAAAACAACACTGCAGAAACAATCAAAACACCACGTAAGCCACCAAAGACGACACCGAGGATTCTGTCTGTACCTGACAGGCCTGTTTTCTGAACTAGTTGACCGATGACATAGTTAACTAAGGCACCCACAACTAACGTTGCAACAAACAATGCTGCTATCGCAGTTCCGTTTCGAAACATCTCATCTTCGATATTGGTGAAGTACATCGCTAATTTAGCGTAGTACTGGCTAGCAATAAAAAATGCTCCAAACCAAATAACGAGTGACAAGGCTTCTTTAGCGAAACCACGAACTAAACTGATCACGGCAGAGAAGCCGATCACGCCTAAAATGACAAAATCTAACCAATTCATGAATTCTTCATCTTAAGTTGGCGCGCATTTTAACAGAAAAAATGCTGACGCAAACGTTTTCTTATGGATTTAACGGTTTAAATTTGAGCAACTGGCCTTTTGAACCCGTAATTTTTTCTAATTCCTTAATTTGTCGCTCAAGTTTGGATTTAGAGACATCCGGGCCAATAATTACTCGCGTAAAAGTTTTTTCTTGCTTGGTGTGAGCCTGATAACCGCGCTTTTGCAGATCCTTAACAACGTTTTTTGCGTTGTCAGCATTCTTCAAAGCCATCAATTGAATAATCCAAGCACTGTCTTGGTATTCATTTTTTTCAGGTACCGGCTTAACCACAACTGCCACTTTGTCTGCTTCTTTATCATTAGAAGAAGACGCGGTTTGCGTGTTTGAATTATCAGTACGACCACTTTCAACCACTTGCTCAACCGGAGAATCCGGTAGCGCTATCTGATCTTCAACGGGATCGAGTACTTCAAACACTTCAACATTACTATCAAGCTCAGGCTTAATTGGAATGCTTGCAAACTCTTCTTTGTAGTGGAGCTTCTTACCATCTAGTACATCGGGCAATACAATCACGCCAATGGCCACTAAAATGATGGTGCCGACTAACCGGCTTTGGAATTTACTTGCCATTTAGTTTCCTTTTTTCTGCCAATGCTCCAACACTTCACCCACTGTATGGAAAGAACCGACAACCAACACAACATCGTCACCTTTAACAGAAGCTAAAGCCGCTTCAAACGCTACAACAGGGTTTGAATACCGCTCTACACCTTCAGGTAAGCTTTGACACAATTCAGCGGCTGTTGCGGCTCGTGGGCCGTTCAGCGAAGCTGGGTACCAATGTGTTGTTATTGGAGCTAATACTTCCAATGTCGCGGGGATATCTTTGTCATGAAGCATGGCGACTACAACGTGTAAATTTTTGCCTGCATACTTCTTCGCGACTTGCTGCGCAAAGTACTCAGCAGAATGCGGGTTGTGTGCTACATCAAGCACAATCACCGGTTGTTCGCTAATTTGCTGCATACGCCCAGGAAGCTGCGCATTCTTCATGCCGTTAACCACGTTCACGTCGCTAATACTAAGCTCTGATGTGCCCAATGCCATCAACGCTGTTGCAGCGTTAGGTAACGGCAGGCTTGGAATAGGTAGCGATTCTAGTTGGAATGCACCACTGCGCCAGTTCCACGTATCACCGTCAACATCATAAGTGTATTGAATACCGACTTGGTAGAACTCAGCCTTAATGTCATCAGCGTGCGCTGCAACCGTAGCCGGTGGCTTGGGTTGACCACAGATAGCGGGTTTACCGCTACGATAAATGCCCGCTTTCTCAAAACCAATCACATTGATGTCATCACCTAGCCAGTCAACATGGTCGACAGCCAAACTAGTAATCACAGAAACATCATGCTCAACGATATTGGTCGCGTCTAAACGCCCGCCTAAACCCACTTCTAAAAGCACAACATCAACCGCTTCAGTTTGAAATGCACGTAACGCCGCTAAAGTGCCATATTCGAAAAAACTCAGGCTGATTTCGCCACGCTCTTTCTCAATGAAATCGAAAGACTGAACCATCTTTTCATCAGATAGATCTTGGCCGTTGATACGAACACGTTCGTTATAGCGAATTAAGTGAGGAGAGCTGTAGACACCAACTGAGTAACCAGCGTCCAATAGAATCGCTTCCATCAGTGCACATGTTGAGCCTTTGCCATTGGTTCCGGCAACAGTAATAACATGTTGAGCAGGTTTGGTGAGGTTTGCCTTAGAGGCGACGGCCTGAACTCGGTCTAATCCAAGATCAATAGCGCTTGTGTGGATGTTTGATAAATAATCAAGCCACATCTCCAAAGAGGATGTGGCTTGAGGAATAGGTTGTTGACTCATCTAACTCATAACCATAATTAAGTTGGTTTGTTAGAAGGTACTTTACCCTTTTTCTGGCGCTTCTGGTACTTCATAAGTAGCTTCATTCGGTGAATCGTTCACAGAAACTACTAATGGTGAAGGCTGGTTGGTCATTTTAGCAACAAGGCTTGCAACGCGCTGACGCATCTCACGACGGTCAACAATCATGTCGATAGCACCGTGGTCTAGTAGGAACTCACTGCGTTGGAAACCTTCAGGAAGGTCTTCACGTACCGTTTGTTCGATTACACGACGTCCAGCAAAACCGATCAGTGCTTTTGGTTCACCAATATTGATATCGCCAAGCATTGCCAAACTTGCAGAAACACCACCCATTGTTGGATCAGTCATAACTGAAACAAACGGTAGGCCTTTCGCAGATAAACGCTCAAGCGCAGCACTGGTTTTCGCCATTTGCATTAGAGACATCAATGCCTCTTGCATACGAGCACCACCACTTGCAGAGAAACACACTAAACCACAGTTGTTCTCGATAGCAGCATCTACCGCTTTCACGAAACGAGCACCAACAACAGAACCCATTGAGCCGCCCATGAATGAGAATTCAAAAGCACACGCTACGATAGGTAAACCCAATAGTTCGCCTTTCATTGCAACTAATGCGTCTGTTTCACCACTGTTCTTTTGAGCAGCAGAGATACGTTCTTTGTAACGCTTAGAGTCTTTAAACTTCAGCTTGTCTTGTGGCTCAAGATCAGCACCTAGTTCAACACGCTCACCTTTGTCTAGGAATGTATCCAGACGACGACGTGCTTTCATGCGCATGTGATGGTCACATTTTGGACATACTTCTAGGTTACGCTCTAGTTCAGCATGGTACAGAACCTGCTCACAAGAAGTACATTTCGTCCAAACACCCTCAGGGATAGACGCTTTACGAGATGTTACGATGTTGCTTTTTTCTAAAATCTTTTCAAGCCAACTCATGGAAGACCTTTTTGTTTCGATTCTTCCGCTTGATTGCGAAAGAAATAAATTTGGGAATTATGCGTGGGAATTAAAGCACATAAAACAGCGACTGTAGATAAAAAACTGGTTGTACCTATTTTCTGGGACTATCTTACGCACTAAACCGTAATAATTTTTGAACCTAAGTCTCACATTTAGTTCAAATTATCCGGTAAAAATAGAGGACCAATTGGCTCTCGTGGTAGCTCAAAATGTTCAGGATAATCAACATCCACCAGATACAAACCTTCCGCTTTTGCAGTTGCGCCGGCTACTTTTCGATCTTTAGCTTCTAAAAGCCACTGGATCCACTCTGGTTTCTGCTCACCTTTACCTACGGCAATAAGGCTACCCGTAATATTCCTCACCATGTGGTGAACAAACGCATTCGCTTTAATATCGATCACAATGTAGTGTCCATGACGAGTCACGTTCAAGTGAATCATGTTTCTCCATGGGCTACGAGATTGACAGTGTGTTGCCCTAAACGAAGTGAAGTCATTCTCACCAAGTAAGTACTGACCCGCTTCATGCATTTTTTTCTCATCAAGATGACCATGATAATGGCTCACACCTGAATTCAAAATGCCTGGGCGTAGTGCATGGTTAAAGATAATGTAGCGATAACGGCGGGCAGTAGCCGAGAAACGAGCATGGAAATCCTCATTCACTTCTGTCGCCCAACGAACCGCAATATCTTTTGGCATGTTGGCATTCGCGCCCATTGTCCATGCCACCATTTTACGATCGACATTAGTTTCAAAGTGAACGACTTGTCCCGTACCGTGAACACCGGCATCTGTACGACCTGCGCACATAACTTCTACAGGGTGATTCGCGACAACTGAAAGAGCCTTTTCCAATTCTTCTTGGACACTTTTCACGTCTCGTTGGCGCTGCCAACCAAAGTAGTGGGTACCGTTATATTCAATACCTAAAGCAATTTTCATGTTCTTGTTCTCTTTGAAAATGGGCGAGAATTATATACGGAAATCAGTGCTAGCCCAAATAGGATGGGGCTAAAACTTCAATAAACAATCAGCATCGACCGAGACGATGCTGTTGAAAAACCAAATGAAACGATAGCGCTCTGTATCGCCTTAAAATAAAGGGTAGCCAACGCTACCCTTTCTGATTTGTAAATTTATCGACCGTTTAACGTATCGATAAGATTTTTTGCCTCTCGACGAATATCATCGCTGCCGTCAACGATTGCCTCTTCTAGAAGCTTAATTGCCCCTTGCGAGTCACTCATCTCGATGTAGATTTTGGCTAAATCAAGCTTACCCGCAGCTTCTGCATTGCTGTCGACATCATAATTGCCAATATCACCGATAACATCAGGGAATTCGTTAAGACCCACATCCAGTTTAAGCTCTTCATCGTCTGGATTAATGACTTCTTCACCTTCTTGCTCGACTTGAGCCATTAGCTCATCAATCGTCATGTACTGCTTATCACGACTGTTGCCTGATTCGGTTAGATTGTCTTGTTCAGCCCAATTCTCTTCTTTGATTTTCGGTTCAGCTTGCTGTTCAGCCGATGCCCAAATCTCTTGTTGGTCATCAGGCACATCATTATGCATGCTCGATTGTTGTTCTGGCGCTAGGTTAAAGCCTTTCCAGTCTTCGCCGCCGACTTCAAGCATGGCGTCAATATCTAACCCTGCGCTATCAATCGAAGTTGCGTCCAATGGCTTATCGAACATGTTGTCGACAGAGTCTTGAACATATTCAGAAAGCAACTCAGCTAATGCTGTCTCATCAAAGTCATCAAAGCCTTCTAGTGGCTCGTCTTGAACCGCTGCAGGCGTTGAGTTTGGCTCTGAAGCCGCGCTCAGTGATTGTTCTGGCTGTGCAAAACCAGCCGGTTCAGAGTCTTCAGCATTCGAGAAATCATCAGCCTGACTATAGCTCTGCGGATTTGAGAACAGATCATGCAACGCATCTTGCTCTTCGCCTTGTGGGCTGAAAGAAGTCAGTGGTGTTGGCTTCTCAGCAAACGCATCAGAGATGGCTTCATCTTCACCATATTCCGGTAAATCAAACTCATCGAACTCTACGCCTTGGGCTTCCGCCACCGGCTCGGCATTGCTTTGCTCAATATCATCTAAAACAGAGTCTGCTTTTGCGCTTTCTTCATCGTACTCCGGAAGATCAAGGTCATCGAACTCGAACTTCTCTGTGTCAGGCGCTAAGTCTTGCTCTAACTGTGCTTCATCTGGTTCACTCACCACTTCCGCTAACGCATCGTCTTCACCAAACTCTGGTAGTTCGAAGTCATCAAGCGAGAATTCTTCTTCGCTTTCTGGTTTCGCAGTTTCAACTTGTGGTGCAGCATCTAACTGAGGCTCAGCGGTAGGTTGCGATTCAACACTTGATTGAGAGTATATAGCAGGCGTTGCTGGCTCTGTTGTTGATTCAGCATCAGCTTCCGCTAGTGCGTCTTCTTCACTAAACTCTGGTAAGTCGAAATCATCAAACGAAAACTCTTCGTCGTCTTGCGCCTGAGCTATAACTTGGGCTTCAGTTTGAGGCTCAACACTTGGTTGAGCATCAATAGCTGGCGTTACTGGTTCTGGTGTTGATTCAGCATCAGCTTCCGCTAGTGCATCTTCTTCATTAAACTCTGGCAATTCGAAGTCATCAAACGAGAATTCTTCTGCGCTTTCTTGTCCTAGAACTTCAGCTTGTTCTGCTACTTCCGCTTGTGGTGTAGCTTCAACTTTCGGTTCAGCGACAGGTGTCACTAGCTCTGGTGTTAAGTCAGTTTCCGCTAATGCTTCTGGTTCAGACGCCTCATCTTCAATCAGCCAATCATCGTCTTCTGGCACACCAAATTCATTTGGAATGATCTCTGGCATGTTTGCAGCACGAACTGGCTCTGGCTCTGGCTCT
>NZ_JBFRJM010000011.1:146513-181312 GCF_041468865.1 Vibrio sp. 10N.286.52.C3
GCTCTGGCTCTGGCTCTGGCAAGGATTCAACGACATCTTCAAGCTGATCGCTACCTTGGATTTTCGGTTCAAAGTCAAAATCAGAGGTAACGTTAGCTGGCGACTCTACATCGTCGATAGCCTCAGCTAGCCAGTCTTCAACCGTCTCTTCATCATCTTCAGAGATATCATTTAAAGAGGATGGCGAAGCTTGCTCTTCAGAGCTAGCAGCAATGTCTTCACGCTGTTCTTGGACGTCGGTTCCTTTCGGCTCAGATTCTTGTTGTGCGCTTTCTTCTTGAACTCGCTCTTCAAAATCTGGTTTATCAAAATCAGAATTCTCAGATAACAGCGAGTCGATATCCAATTTATCATCCTCCACCGATGATGCGGTTTCTTGCGCTGATACTTCGTTGCTGTTTAAAAGAGGCGCTTGCTCTGATTCAACCGTATTTTCAATTGATGGTTCAACAGGCTCTTCTATTGCTGACAACAAATCATTGTCATCAGAAGTCATTAACTCATCAATCAACGCTTCGTCTGTTGTTTCTAGCGAGTCATCAAGCAAAGCATCCGTTGCTGGTGCAACACCGAACAAATCATCGATAAAACCATCACGATTAAAGGCTTCATCATTTTCTGGCTTAACGTCAGCGCTGTCTTGAATCAGTTCCGAATCTAACGATTCATCAGTAACGACTTCAGGTTGTAGTGTTTCACTAATGTCCGGATCTTGCTCAGGCTCACCTTCAGAGGTTAACGGAGTAAGCTCAACGTCTGAGTCCTTTTCAGGCTCCTCATTGGCGTTGTCCAAACCAAAGGCTGCGTCTAACTCTTTATCAAACGTCTTATCTTCAGATTCAAGCTCGTCTTCAATGCCACTTGTCAGTAAGTCATCAAATGGGTCTAGAGATTCTGATTTTGATGCATCCGCTAAAAGCTCATCATCTGACAATTCACTATCAAGGAAATCATCCAATAAGTCGGTACTTTCGGCGTCGAGTTCGAAATCATCGTCGTCAGAGTCACCTATTAATTCATCCAAGGTTTCCGTGCTGTCTTCTGCGATGTTTAGCTCATCATCGGTCGATAAACCAGAAAGCTCTTCAAGCTCAGACAGAGAATCAAAGCCAAGAGGTTCGCTTTCAGACTCATCATCCGAATCGTCCCCTAGCATCTCATCAAGAAGGTCTGTCGAGTTACTTAGGTCTACGTCATCGCCTGCCAGTTGCTCATCAAGCAGATCAACGCTGTCTTGAGGTTCTTCATTTACGATGGGCTTATCGAACTGAGACAGAATGTTTTCGATATCATCATCAGACGCCAAACCACTGTTTAGGTTAGTGGCAATCTCATCGTCGCTATCGAGGTTGAAAGGGTCATTCGCTTGATCGTTCTGAGCAGCAACTTGGGCAAAGATGTCATCAATATCATCATTCGCTGTCGGTGAAGCTGGCTCAGGGGACTGTTGTTCAGAGATTAGAGCATCAATATCAAAATCGTCATTGCTCAAATCAACAGGCTTAGTCTCACTTTGTTGCTCAGAGATAAGCGCATCGATGTCAAAATCATCGCTTGCTGGTGTTTCAGTGCTAGAAGGCGAATCACTTTGCTCTTCCGAAATCAGAGCATCAATATCGAAGCTGTCGTCATCTTCGTCATCAAGAGCAAACAGATCATCTAATAAAGATTGGTCTAGCTCGTTGGAACCGAGATCTTCAGTTTCAGACTCTTGAGATAGTAAAGCTTCAATGTCATCAGCAGACATTGCGTTATCATCAGAAAGATCAAAGTCGACATCATCAGTATCGACGGCGCTTTCCGCTGTTTTGTCTAGCGCACGTTCCATCTCTTCAAGGCCAAGCGCTTTCTCTTCGCCATTAACACTAATGCCGTTGCTGCTGTCTAAATCTAGATCGTCGAAGTTGGTGTCTAAATCACCGTTTTCGCCAATGCTAGCAAATGGGTCATCGTCTTCACCATCTAGATTGAAATCGAGATCAGATTCATCTAAACCAGCAAAGACATCATCCTCTTCGGCTAGCGCTTGATCGTCAAACAGCTTGTTGGCGTCATCTTCCGTACCAAACAAGTCATCATCTAAAGACAGCTCGTTAAGGTCGTCCATCTCGTCGCCCAATGTAATAGGTGCAACGGTACTTGGTTCTGGCTGGAGCGGTTGTTCTTGAGTCGTCTGCTGTTGCTCATCATTTTTAGAACGACGGCCTAACAGCATCACAACGATCAAACCAATGAGCAGACCTGGAATAATCGCAAGAGCCGCCACTAACCAACCATTCGATAACAGTTCGTCCATGACACTTGGTGCCATCTTTTCAATTTCGGCGTTCTTTCTGCGCTCTTCATCAAGCAGCTTTTCCACTTCGCTACGAATGCGGTCTTCATCACTGAGCTCTGTTTTTAGCTCATCCACTTCCGATTGAACATTCGATAACATCAAACGAAGTTGGTGATTTTTCTCTTCAAGTGACAGCAGTTCAGTTTCTGAAAGCTCTAGCTGCTTCTCTAACTTGTTCATCTCTTGGGTTGGTGCAGATTGAGCTAGAGATGATTGAGTTGGAGACAATGGCTTTTTAGCAGTTTCAGTAGTGCTTACTTGCTTAGCAGGAGTAACATTTTTTGCATCAGAACTCGGCGCTTTGGGTTTTGAAGCGACAGGCTTACTTGCAGGAGCATCAAGCTTAGCAAGATGTGAGTTCATGATGTTGATAGCTTGCTGCGTCGAGCTTGCACGTGCTTGCTCTAAAGAAGGCACGCGTAGATTGCTCGCAGGCAGCAGGCTATGGATATTCTGGTTTTCAAACGCTTGTGGGTTTAAGCGATAAATAGCCAACAGAGTTTGTTGGACTGAAACGGAGTTATCAGGGCGTAACTTTGAGGCAATAGACCACAATGTTTCTGAGCCGCGAGTTGGACCATAGAAACGTGAAGGCTCAGCGCTATTTGATTGCGCTCTTTGAAGTGGTTCTGAAAACGTAGGCGCTGATTGTATCTGGCCATTAGGCCCTACAACTCGAATGGAATCTGCACGAACAACGGAAATCTGAGTCGCAATGATAAAGGCAAAAGGCATTAACCACGGCTTGAAAATTTGAAACATAAAAGGCTCAGCTAGGTGCTTAAATTCGGAAAAGTGATGATCTATTAAATATATCGGATAAATGACGTAAAACTATAGAGATGAAAACAAAAAATGTGTTGCAGCAACAATATTCGCAGCAATTTCACACAATTTGACTAACAATATTTTTAATCGATTAAAAAAGCCCCACTAAAGAGTGAGGCTTTTTTATCAAAGCAATAAAGCTTAGAAGTAATCGCGAATCAGAACTTCAGCGATTTGAACTGCGTTTGTTGCTGCGCCTTTACGAACGTTATCAGCGACAACCCACATGTTTACGCCACTGTGATGGCTGATGTCGTTACGAATACGACCAACCATTACGTGGTCTTTACCACCTGCATCACGAACTTGAGTTGGGAAGTCTAGCGCTTGGAATACTTCAACACCTTCTGTGTTCTCTAGAAGCTGAACCACTTGCTCTGCACCGATTGGTGCGCGAGTTTCAATGTGTAGAGATTCTGCGTGACCGTAAAATACTGGTACGCGGACACAAGTCGGGTTCACTGTGATTGAAGAGTCAGCAAAGATTTTTTGAGTTTCCCAAACCATCTTCATCTCTTCACGCGTGTAGCCGTTCTCTGTAAATTCATCGATTTGAGGTATACAGTTGAAAGCGATTTGTTGTGAGAACGCTGAGTTTTCAGCTGGCATACCGTTAAGAAGCTTAGCCGTTTGACCCGCTAGCTCATCGATACCTGGCTTACCTGCACCAGACACAGATTGGTAAGTTGAAACGTTAATACGCTCAAGGCCCACTTCATCGTGAATTGGTTTTAGCGCTACTACCATTTGGATAGTCGAGCAGTTAGGGTTCGCGATGATGTTACGGTTACGGAACTCAGCAATCGCTTCAGGGTTCACTTCAGGCACAACCAGAGGAACATCGTATTCGTAACGGAAGCGTGATGTGTTATCGATGACAACCACACCTTCATCAGCCGCAATTGGAGCCCAACGCTCTGAAAGCTCGCTACCTGCAGAGAAAAACGCAATATGTACTTGAGACCAATCGAAGTCTTCTACGTTTTGTACTTGTATTGTTTTGCCGTTAAAACGGGAAGTTTTGCCTTCACTACGTTCACTTGCTAGTAAGTGCATTTCACCGACAGGGAATTTACGCTCTTTAAGTACTTCAAGAATGGTTTCACCAACCGCACCAGTCGCACCTAAAATAGCAATATTAAATTCTTGGCTCATTGTTTCTCTCTTTTATAAAGTTGGCTTTACCATAAAACCGAGTTTAGATAACGGCGTTAAATTACAAGATTCGTCGCCCGTTAACTCGACTGCACTGTACTCTCTGCGGTCCCAATATTCTTTACGCATCTTGTCAAAAGAACCCGGCGTAACGATATTGCGACGGAATAAGGCGTCGTCTTTGCGCACATCATAGATCAACTGAGTCAAATTGTGCAGTGTTGCTTCATCCCAAGCTCTATCTAATTTCATTTGAGGTACAGGCGCTGTCGGCAATAAGTCGCTTGCATACGCACGCTGTTCAGTACCTAAAAATTCACAATAACTGTTGAAGATCATCGTGGTACCACGCGCTTTACCTTCTAAACCGTAGCCCGCTACGTGAGGCGTTGCAAAAGCGAGTAACGGAAGAAGCTCAAAGTCGACTTCAGGTTCAAACTCAAACACATCAAGCACTGCAGTGAAACCATCGGCTTTTTGCAGGCGAGCTTTTAGCGCTTGGTTATCAACCACAGGACCGCGAGCTGCATTAATCAGGATTTGATCAGCACGTAAGTTGTTCAGCACTTGCTCACTGATCAAGTGATGCGTTGGATACTCACCCGTCTTAGTGATTGGCGTGTGTAATGTAATAACGTCTGATTGTTCAAGCAAAGTCTCTAACTCAGTAAATTCGCGAGTATCACCCTCTTGCTGTTTTAGAGGGTCGTTCAGCAGAACTTTGATACCAATACCTTCAAGGCACTTCGCTAAGTAGCTACCTACCTGACCACAGCCGATAATACCAACCGTTTTATCAAAAACAGAGAAGCCTTGCTGTTGCGCAAGCACCATCATCGCACTGAATGCGTACTCAGCAACACCCACCTTGTTACAGCCAGGCGCCGCAGTAAAGAAAATGCCACGCTCTTTCATCAATTCTTGGTCAACATGGTCCATACCAGCCGTCGCAGTACCGACAAACTTCAGCTTATTGGCTTTGCTGATCAATGACTCGTTTACCTTGGTAACAGAGCGAATCATCAATGCGTCTACGTCAACTAGGTCGTCAGCAGTAAGTGTGCGACCAGACTTCATTGTCACTTCCCCTAGCTGGCTAAAAAGCGCTTCAGCGTAAGGCATATTTTCGTCGATTAAGATTTTCATTTGGCGAGTACTTTTGTTGGGGTCTATCGACCTAAATGTGAATTGAAATGATTGTGCAAAATTCCACACACGGTGTCGAGTAGCAATTGGAATACATTATAAATAAAGGGCTGAATCACTGAGTCTGCACAAACAACAGGCATAAGATTCCATACCCAAATCTCAAACGGCTAAAACGAAAAATGCCCGATTGAATAAACAATCGGGCAAACATCCAGAACAAAAGGATCCTATCTCGCTCTCCAGGAGACAGAGTCTTGCGTCTGTTCAACCAGTACTAACCAAAGTCAGTACTGGTCAAGCTCTGGAAACCTTTCAATCTCAAAACCCAGATTTAAAAACTATGTTCAAAAAACACGTTTACCAACCTGCGTCTAAAAACTTTGTTCTGATGGTCATTATTACTGGGTGACCTGTGCGTGTTGAATCGGCACTAGCGCAACCCTTTAACGATTAACCTTGTCTCTGTAACTCAAGCTTAAGTTAAGCTTGGTACTTTTTGATTACTAGCGTTGCGTTCGTACCGCCGAAACCAAAACTGTTAGACATAACTGTAGTTAGCTCTTGATCACGAGCTTCAGTTACGATGTCTAGGCCAGCAGCAGCTTCGTCTAGGTTCGAAACGTTAATGCTTGGAGCGATAAAGCCGTTATCTAGCATTAGCGTTGAGTAAATAGCTTCGTGTACGCCAGCAGCACCTAGAGCGTGACCTGTCATCGCTTTAGTTGCAGAAATTGCTGGGCTGTTGCCACCAAATACTTCTTGGATAGCGCCTAGCTCTTTAACGTCGCCAACTGGAGTTGAAGTACCGTGAGTGTTCACGTAATCAACGCCATCAACGTTTTGCATCGCCATCTTCATACAACGAACCGCACCTTCACCAGAAGGAGCAACCATGTCGTAGCCATCTGAAGTTGCGCCGTAGCCTACGATTTCACCGTAGATTTTTGCGCCACGAGCAACAGCGTGCTCAAGCTCTTCGATAACTAACATGCCGCCGCCACCAGAGATAACGAAACCATCACGGTCTGCATCGTAGGTACGAGAAGCCAGCTCTGGCGTATCGTTGTACTTAGTAGAAAGTGCGCCCATTGCGTCGAACATCATAGTCAGAGACCAATCCAGTTCTTCACCGCCACCAGCGAATACAACGTCTTGCTTACCAAGTTGGATAAGCTCCATTGCGTGACCAATACAGTGTGCAGATGTCGCACATGCAGAGCTCATAGAGTAGTTCACACCACGGATTTTGAAAGGAGTTGCTAGACAAGCAGAAACCGTAGAAGCCATTGTACGTGGAACCATGTATGGACCAACGCGCTTCACGCCTTTCTCACGGATGATGTCTACCGCGTTTACTTGGTTTAGAGATGAAGCACCACCTGAACCCGCAACGATACCCGTGCGGTCATTAGATACTTGATCTTCAGTTAAGCCAGAATCAGCAATTGCTTGCTCCATTGAAAGATAAGCGAATGCCGCTGCATCACCCATAAAGCGCATTTTTTTGCGATCGATATGGTCAGCAGGGTTCATTTTTAGGTTACCCCATACTTGAGAGCGCAAGCCATTTTCCTTGAACTGCTCTGAAGCGGTAATACCAGATTTACCCTCTTTCAGTGATGCTAAAACTTCTTCGACGTTGTTACCGATACTTGAAACAATACCCATACCGGTGATTACGACTCGTTTCATGTGACATTCCTATAATTCTAAATTCAGCTAGATGATAACTAAGAAGCCTAACAAAAGTGGTCAGCTTTCCTAGAAATTCGTACAATCCCTACCAACATATCGCTTCAAATCACAAAATGATAGATTTTATGACTTCAATTACTAATGCAGAACTGGAATGGAATGAGTCTGGCACGCCAGTTTCAGACCAATTTGACGACGTTTACTTCTCCAATGTTAACGGTTTAGAAGAAACTCGCTACGTCTTTTTAAAGCAAAACCACCTTCCAGAGCGTTGGCTTGAACATGAACAACGCCGCTTTGTGATTGCTGAAACCGGCTTTGGCACAGGTTTGAACTTTCTTGCAGTTTGGCAATGGTTCGATGCTTTTCTTAAAGATAACCCACAAGCGATGACCAAAGAGTTACATTTCATCAGTTTTGAAAAATATCCTTTAAATAAAGAGGATCTCATCAAAGCACACCAATCGTGGCCAGAATTAGCCGAGTATGCGACGCAACTCCAAGAACACTACCCTATTGCTCTACCTGAATGTCACCGCATTGTGCTGGGCGACGGTGCAATCACGCTTGATTTGTGGTTTGGCGATATTAAAGATTGCATGCCCAACGTACCAACCCCGCGTGAAGGTTTGGTTGATGCTTGGTTCTTAGACGGTTTTGCTCCGAGCAAGAACCCAGAGATGTGGAATCAAAACCTATTCAACGGCATGGCTAAGCTCGCTAAGCAAGATTGTAGCTGCGCCACCTTCACCGCTGCTGGCTTTGTTCGCCGTGGCTTAATTGAAGCTGGCTTTGAAATGAAAAAGGTCAAAGGCTTTGGTACTAAGCGAGAAATGATCGCCGGCCGACTTGGCGAAAAGCACGCTCACACCAACATCAAACCTTGGTATGGCCTCGCTCAACACACTGAATCCCAAGACATTGCGATCATTGGTGGTGGTGTCGCCAGTGCTGCATTAGCCAAAACGCTAAGCCGTCGTGGTAAAAATATCACCCTTTATTGTGAACATCCACAAGCTGCGGGCAATGCCTCAGGTAACAACCAAGGTGCGATTTACCCGCTATTAAGCGAAGCGACCTCGAACGTGTCTCGCGTGTTTGGCCCGGGATTACTGTTTGCTCGTCAATTTATTAATCAAGCGGCTCAGTCTATTCAATTTGATCACAGTTGGTGTGGCGTGAACATCTTGATGTGGGATCAAGGCTCCACTAAAAAGCTCAACCGCATGTTGGAAGGCAACTTCCACACCGACCTGATTCAGCGTTTATCGCCAGAGCAAGCCAACGAAAAGATTGGCTTACCCGTCGATAAAGAGAGTGTTTACTTTCCGCTGGGTGGTTGGCTAAGCCCTCTGCAACTGACTCAAGGCTTGATTGGCAAGTTAGAAGAGAACAACCAAGTAAGCGCGCACTATCAACATCAAGTAACGCAACTTGAGTGGCTCGAAGCTGAACAACAATGGATACTGACGATGGATACACCTCAAGGTGAGATTCAAACCAAGCACGACCAAGTGGTTGTCGCGAATGGACACAAGTTCACTCAGTTTGAACAAACTCAGCCAGTACCACTGACTCCGGTTAAAGGCCAAGTGAGCCATATTCCGACCACGGAAAATCTCAGCCAGCTAAAAACCGTGTTGTGCTTTGATGGCTATTTGACGCCACAGAACCCCAACAATGGTCATCACTGTATTGGTGCGAACTACGACAAAACCAATATCGACCAAGAATTTGATATTGAGGTTCAGCAGCACAATGGCGAGCGCCTACATGGGTCACTACCAGACCAAGCATGGACAAAAGATGTCGATACCAGTGACAACTTAGCGCGCCAAGGTATCCGAAGCGTAAGCCGTGACCACCTTCCGTTTGTCGGAAACGTTGGTGACTTTGAAGCCATTAAGGAGCAGTACCAAGATCTCCACAACTTCAACCCGCAGCGTGACTCGGTTGAGGATGTAGAAACGGTAACAAGCTTCCCTAACCTTTATTGCTTTATCGGACTGGGTTCACGTGGTTTGAGCTCTGCACCATTATTGGCTGAAGTATTAGCATCACAGATCTGTGGCGATCCGCTGCCCTTGCCTGTTGATGTGCTTGAGGCGATTCACCCAAGTCGAATGTGGGTACGCAGACTGCGTAAAGGTAAGGCATTAACGGCTGGATGGGTTGCTGACAAGCATTCTAAATCAAAGCCGTAGTTTCTAGTTCAGCTATTTTGAACATCTGAAATTTCTGAATATCTGAAACTAATAAGTTAAAAGCTAAAAAGCCCTACGTGACTAAGTTAAGTCGCTCGGGCTTTTTGTTATTCGTGTTGATCTAAACTGATGTTCTAAATGGAGCAGTATTTACAGCTTAGCAACCGCGTCTTTAATCTGTAGAGCAATCTCTTCGTTGCTGATAGAGCCCGACTCAAAATCAAAGTTATCGTAGAAGCTTGGTACTGAAACTGACGCTTGCACGTTGCCACCGAAGTAAGGTGCAGAACCTGTCGCTGCACCAAGTACCGTTTGTGCGCCACCAGGGCCCGGTGAAGTCGCTAGGTAAACCGCCGGCTTCTCGCCAAACACTGAACGCTCAATACGTGTCGCCCAGTCAAATAGGTTTTTATACGCTGCTGGGTAGTGACCATTGTGTTCTGCGAACGAGATAACAAACGCATCAGCTTCAGCTAGGTCGCGTAGGAATGCTTGAGCACCTTCCGCTTGGCCAATCTCTTTTTCAGTGTCTTCACTGAACATAGGAACATTGTAATCGTTGATGTCTAGGACTTTTACTTCAGCACCTTCAATCAAGTTTGCTGCGTAAGTTGCTAGTGTTTTGTTGATTGAGGTAGAACTTGTGCTTGCGCCAAATGCGATAACTTTCATGATGTGACCTTTCTGTAATTCCGTTAAGTGGGATTAGAATAACGTAGTAAGAAAATGTAACCATCACAAGAAATGAACGGACTCATTCAAAAATTTCGAACGAGTCTCAAATAAACCAGTTCGCTCAGCAAAATGGGAAAGGAAGGGACTGAGCGGATAGTATTAATACATCGAGATTAAGCTTGGTTTTGTAGCTCAACCCAAAGGTCATTAACGATAGTGCGGTCTGCTGGTGTTAGTTCAGAGCGAGCGTCGTCTAGGCTCTGTTCAATACGAGCTTTTACTTCAGCCACATCTTCAATGCCTTCTTCTTCACATGAAGCCACTGAAAGAGAAATATGACCACGTAAGTAACCACCAGCAAACAGTTCATCGTCTGATGCGTTTTCAATGCGAGCATCAATTACTTCAAGTAGTTTTTCTTCAAATTCGATAATCATAATATTCTCTTATTTCACAATAAATTGGCTAGCACATAAAGGTTCTACATCGTAGAAGCTGCGTAATGCTTCAGAGAGCATTTTCACGCGAGGCGGAAAGCCTACTTCAAAGATACCCATAACTTCGCTATGTACTTTATTCATAAAGGCCAAACGATCTGGCTCAAAATCGCCGTGTAGATTGTCACAGCTGACATTAAAAGGAAAGCCTGCGCTCATCGCAATGATCCATTCATACGCTTGTGGGCGAATTTCTACTTTTTCAAACTCAGCTTGAACCGATTCCGTTCGACCGTCAGGTTCATACCAATAGCCAAAATCTTCCAGTAAACGACGCTCAGGCCCAGCAACGCACCAGTGTGCGATCTCATGGAGTGCAGAGGCGTAAAAGCCACGTGCGAACACGATTCGATGGTGTGGGATAGTATCATCAGCAGGCAAATAGATCGGCTCATCAGCCCCTAGCTCTAGTTTGGTATTAAAGCTTTCAAAAAAGGTCTGATTGAAGATATCGATAATGTCTGAGTATTGGTGTGTCATAAAATCAAATTTAAGTAAAAATAACTGGGGCATTTTGCTTTTTTTTCAGCGCTCGGTAAAGCCCTATCAAGCGTAATGACATCGGGTTCGCCATTATACTTTGCAGTGACAATCGATTGCCATTCCCAGATTACACCACTTTAAGGTGAATGATTAGTTTAGCTAATCTGAAACGCCCATTCACGGTACAAATATTCATTCGTCAACAAGCATTTTTACTACTACACTCGCGCTTCATTTTATATCCCTAAGGCCTATAAGACTCGAGTTTATAGACCTAAATTATAGAGCTACAGCAATGCTACTAAGTGTTTTGTATATCATTGGCATCACGGCAGAAGCCATGACCGGCGCTCTCAGTGCAGGCAAACAAAAAATGGATTGGTTTGGTGTAATGTTGGTTGCGAGCGCAACGGCAATTGGCGGCGGTACAGTACGCGATATCTTACTTGGCCATTACCCTTTAGGTTGGGTTGAAAACCCTCAGTATCTGGCCATCACCTGTATAGCAGGTGTTATTACAACCGGGTTGGCGAAATGGGTTATCAAGCTAAAAGGTTTGTTTATTCGCTTGGATGCCTTAGGCCTAATCGTATTCAGTATCATTGGTACCAAAGTAGCGATGACCATGGGTCTGCACCCGATGATTTGCATGGTATCGGCATTAGTGACAGGTATCTTTGGTGGTTTGTTACGTGACCTTATCTGTCGTCAAACACCATTGGTGTTACATGAAGAGCTGTATGCCTCTGTCGCACTTGTCGCTTCAGGTTTGTACCTAGGTTTGCTTGAGCTTGGCATCAACGACGTCACGGCGACAATTGTGACGCTTGTAGTTGGTTACTTGCTGCGCATGGCGGCTGTAAGATTCAAATGGAGTTTGCCTTCGTTCCAGCTTGATCCTGAAAGTTCAGTGCATTAATGGATTAAGAGCCTTAAGCTGCTAGCTGTCTTTAATGACGATAGTCGCTAACCGGACGAATAATCCTGCTAATGTGAAAAAGGGTTACTTCATTACGAAGCAACCCTTTTTTGTTTCTACCAATTCTATTCTAAATAAAAAGAAGCAGAATTAGATTTGTGGTGTTTCAGTTGTCACACCAAAGTTTTGACCACGATGACGTAGCAAGTGGTCAAGCAGCACGATAGCCAGCATTGCTTCTGCAATAGGTACCGCACGGATGCCAACACATGGATCGTGACGACCTTTCGTGATTAGCTGCGTTGCTTCACCATCTTTCGTGATTGTGTCACCAGGTACAGTGATGCTTGATGTTGGTTTAAGCGCAATGCTTGCCACAATATCTTGACCAGTAGAGATACCACCTAAGATACCGCCAGCATGGTTGCTGCTGAAACCTTCCGGAGTTAATGGATCACGGTGTTCACTACCGCGTTGATTAACCACATCAAAGCCATCACCAATCTCAACACCTTTCACCGCATTGATGCTCATTAGAGCGTGCGCGATGTCAGCATCTAGACGATCAAAGATTGGCTCACCAAGGCCTACAGGCACTTTAGTTGCAACCACTTGAATCTTCGCACCGATCGAGTTGCCTTCTTTTAGCAAGTCACGAATCAGTTGGTCAAATTCCGGTACTTTGTCGGCATCTGGGCAGAAGAAAGCGTTGTTTTCAATCTCGTTCCAATCCACTTTATCAATTGAGATATCACCCATTTGAGAAAGGTAAGCTTGGATCTCAACACCAAATTCTTGTTTCAGGTATTTCTTCGCAATCGCACCTGCCGCTACACGCATAGCAGTTTCACGAGCTGAAGAGCGACCGCCGCCACGGTAATCACGTACACCGTACTTTTGATGGTAGGTATAGTCAGCATGGCCAGGACGGAATTTGTCTTTAATTTCGGAATAGTCTTTAGAGCGTTGGTCTGTATTTTCAATCAATAGACCAATAGAAGTGCCCGTAGTTTGGCCTTCAAATACACCTGATAAGATTTTCACTTCATCCGCTTCACGGCGAGCCGTTGTATAGCGAGAAGTACCAGGGCGACGACGATCCAAATCTCTTTGAAGGTCTGCTTCGGTAATTTCTAATCCTGGTGGGCACCCATCTACGATACATCCTAGTGCGATACCGTGACTTTCTCCGAACGTGGTCACGCGGAAATGTTGTCCGATACTGTTTCCTGCCATTACTTCCTCTAAATCAGCTATTGAGCAGAAGGTTTGATTCCTAAACCGACTGGCTAATAGCTTTACTTGTCTATTCTTCGTGAATTCATAGTGGCTTTATTACCAAATGATGTAAACCCCAAAAAACGAACAATTTTAACTTTCTATTACATAAGCCGAATGAAACGAATAACAGAAGAAAATGAGTCGCGCTTGAAAAGAAGTGTTTTATGATGTGTAAAATGCAAAAAACCCGACAACTCGGAGAGTTATCGGGTTTCTTTAAATAATGGCACGCCCTGAAGGATTCGAACCTTCGACCACCTCCTTAGAAGGGAGGTGCTCTATCCAGCTGAGCTAAGGGCGCGCTACAGGAACGAATTATACGAATTCGAATCAGTAAAGCAACGGCTTTATGTAACATTCTGATCTAAGTGGGTAAAAAAAGGCCAACAAACATATAAGTGTTGGAAAATAGACCAAAGCAAACGTTTGCTTGATGGTAATCAAAAAGATTTTCTGGAATAATGCGCCAAAAACATCAGCCACTAACTTGAATATCAATACTAAGGAAATTCATGACTGCTCAAAATATTGATGGAAAGCTAATTTCTCAAACGGTTCGCTCCGAAGTTGCTGCACGTGTAAAAGCTCGTACTGAAGCTGGATTACGCGCTCCGGGCCTAGCGGTTGTTTTAGTGGGTGAAGACCCTGCTTCTCAGGTTTACGTTGGAAGTAAGCGTAAAGCGTGTGAAGAAGTTGGCTTCGTATCTAAATCTTACGACTTGCCAGCCACTGCGACAGAAGACGAATTGTTAACATTGGTAGACCAACTGAACGACGATCCAGAGATCGACGGTATTCTTGTTCAACTGCCTCTACCAGCTGGCATTGATAGCACTCACGTTCTTGAGCGTATCACGCCAGAGAAAGACGTTGACGGCTTCCACCCATACAATGTCGGCCGTTTGGCTCAGCGCATGCCTAAGCTTCGCTCTTGTACGCCAAAAGGCATCATCACGCTGCTTGACCGTTACAACATCGACTTACGTGGTAAACACGCGGTTGTGGTTGGCGCATCAAACATTGTAGGTCGCCCAATGACGCTAGAACTTCTTCTAGCAGGTTGTACAACGACAACATGTCACCGCTTCACCAAAGACCTTGAAGGTCACGTGCGTCAAGCAGACGTTGTTGTAGTTGCCGTTGGTAAGCCTAACTTCATTCCTGGCGCTTGGATTAAGAAAGGCGCTGTTGTGGTCGATGTTGGTATCAACCGTTTAGAATCTGGCAAACTAGTGGGCGACGTTGAATACGACGTAGCGAAAGAAAGCGCAAGCTTCATCACACCTGTGCCGGGTGGTGTTGGCCCAATGACGGTTGCGAGCCTAATCGAGAACACCATGATCGCTTGCGAGCAATTTCACTCGAAGTAGTCCGCAGCGCATATAAATAAAATTAGAAAGCCGCAACGTGATGAACGTTGCGGCTTTTTTGATGCTTTGGTACTTAGCTATTCGTTTTTACAACGGGGTGACTCGCTTTTGATGAAGTGCTCGTTGCTACTTATCTGGAGTCTCGACTTTTTCCGTCTGTTCAGAAGGCGGTAATAAACTAATAAGCTCACACTCCGTTGATATGAGTTTTTCCAACTCAGATCCTTGTGTCATTAAACGGAAATCACCGCCATTAATCACCCCAAGAGGAATGGCTTTAGGATACAAAGCGTTAAACTCTTTTAAATCAAATGCCTCGGTCAAACCTGTACTTTTAATTTGGCTACCCTGAGCCATCAACGAGTTAAGCTTAGAATAGGTGATCCCTTCCGAAAACAGACTTCTATTGCCATCGCGGCTCACTTGGTGCCTTTCATGTTTATTCTCTGAGGATTCAAGCTCAAACACCTTATTGGCACCAAACTCGTCTTGGTAATGCATGCTAACTAACGGGTTGGTTTGACGATAAGGCGACACGATCATCGCACGCCCTATTCCATCCAATTCCAGATTATTTTCAGCGTGGCTCGAAGCTGGGTTACCAAAATAAACATTCAAGTTTTCCATGCGCGCTAAGCGAATGCTTTCCCAGTTGGTATCGGCAAGCACACTGTTGATGTTGTGTGTCGCCAACACTTTGGCAAACTGGCGTGAAAACTGAGTCGCACCAAAGAAGATAACGCCTTGTGCCTTCTCTTGAGTCACACCTAGCCTTCTCGCCCACCAACTCGCGGTTAAGCTCTGAATCACAACCGTACCAATAATGACTAAGAACACCATGGGCACGAGCAGATCTGCGCCTTCAATCAATTGCTTCTCTTGCAGTTTTATCGCAAACAGAGAAGAAACCGCGGCTGCTACGATCCCGCGAGGTGCCATCCAACTCAAAAACCATTTATCCGCCGAATTAAGATCCGTACCGATCCCGCTGATCCACACGCTTAACGGGCGAGCCACCAACATAACCACCGCTAGCAACCCAATACCGCCCCAACCTATCGAAAGGAAAGCCCCCGAATCGAGTCGACTGGCTAACAGAATAAACAACGCAGAAATAAGTAACACGGTCAGGGTTTCTTTGAATTCGATGATGTCTTCGATGTCCAAGCCCTTCACGTTGGCAAGCCAGATCCCCATGATGGTCACGGTTAATAAACCCGATTCTTCACTCAGATCATTAGAAAACGAGAACGCCGCCAACATTAGCGTCAGCACAGCCACATTACGTAAATAGTGCGGTACCCAATGCCCTTGCAGCATCTTGGCAATCAAATGGCCACCGATGATCCCTAAGCCTAAACCTATGACTAACGTCAGGCCCAGAGCTGACAGAACGTGTCCGGTAGGGTCGGCAGAAGAAACAATGTACTCGTAGACGAGAACAGCAAACAGAGCGCCAATCGGGTCAATCACTATCCCTTCCCAGCGCAAGATACTGCCTAGCGAAGATTTGGGTTGAATGCTGCGCAGCATGGGAACAATCACCGTTGGGCCAGTCACCACGACTAATGCAGCAAACAGCGCCGCCAATGGCCAACTGAAATCGACAAAATAATAAGCCCCCACCACGATGCACGCCCATGTAATCAACATGCCGAAACTCACTAAGTGAGTCACCATGCGGCCATGGCCTCTGATTTCTTTGAAATTAAGAGTCAATGCACCTTCAAACAGAATGATGGCGACCCCTAATGAAATCAACGGGAACAGTACATCACCAAAAATGGCATCAGGATTAAGGATCTTTAGACCGGGACCTAATAGCAGGCCAACGATAAGCAAAGGAAGAATAGCGGGAAGACGCAAACGCCAACCAAGTAGCTGGCAAGCCAAGGACAAGAGTCCAATTAACGCCAAAGAAGAAGTGATCGACAAATCCATTTGTGCCCCTAAACATTTGTACCACACCCTGTGGTACAAACTTATTCACTGAAATAAGAAAGCCTACGTTCTTACACTATAGGCTCTCTTTATCATACTAAGCGAATATTATTGTGGTTAATCAGTCACTTTACTATAGGGGGAGCAAAGCCATGATTAGCTAACTGGGTGGTTATGACCCAGTTAGAAAGTGCTTATAAGTCACCAATGATTACTTATAGAGAAAGCACCACGCCCGCAATCGCTGCGCTCATTAGGTTGGCAAGCACACCCGCACAAATTGCTTTAAAGCCGTATTGTGAGATGAAAGAACGACGCTCTGGAACTAAGCTGCCCAAACCGCCAATCAGAATTGCCATCGTAGAGATGTTTGCAAAACCACATAGCGCGAAAGTAACGATCGCTTTTGAGTGCTCACTCAGTGCGTCTTTTACGTCCATTAACTGGATGAAAGCCACAAACTCGTTCACAACGATCTTGTTACCGATCAGCGAGCCTGCAACCACAGCCTCAGACCACGGCACACCGATCAGCCATGCAACGGGTGCGAACACATAACCTAGGATAAGTTCGAAGCTTAGGTTTACGCCAAACCAGCCACCAACAATACCTAACAAGCCATTCAGCATTGCTATCACACTGATAAAGGCCAGAAGTGTCGCGCCCACTGCAACGGCAATACGAAGTCCAGACATTGCCCCATCTGCCATTGCCTCAACGACGTTTGTTGCTCGTGGAATTTCAACGTCAGACTCAATATTTTCTTGAGCCTCATCTACGCTACCAGGTACCAAAATCTTGGCCATCAATAGACCAGCAGGTGCCGACATAAACGCTGCAGCGATCAGGTAGTTCAAATCAACACCAAGCGATGCATAACCCACTAACGTACCACCAGCAACAGAAGCTAAACCACACACCATCACGGCAAACAGCTGTGAATCCGTCATGTGCTTCAAGTAAGGTTTAACCACCAATGGCGCTTCGATCATGCCAACAAAAATATTCGCAGTTGCAGACAATGACTCCGCACGACCTGTACCTAAGAACTTTTGCAAAGCACCGCCGATTAGGTTGATCACCTTTGGCATAAAGCCGATGTGATACAAACCTGAAATCAATGCAGAGAAAAAGATAATGATGCCGAGAACGTTAATAGCGAATACAAATCCGTTATTCGTTAGGCCACCAAATAGGAAGTTAATCCCCTCTTGACCGTAGTTGATCAAACTAGACACTGCACCAGTAGCTGCATTCAGCACTTCTTTACCCATTGGCACATACAGAACCAGTAGGGCGAATGAGATTTGCAGTAAGAAAGCCAAAGAGACGGTTCTTAGCGGGATATTTTTTCTGTCCGTAGATAGTAACCAAGCGGTTACTAAAATAGTGATAATTCCAAGTAGGGAAGCCATGTGCGTCAACCTAAAAGTTGTAGGTAGGAAAAGCGACGCATTCTATAGAGGAAATCGTTTGCGGCAAGTTGAGGTTGTTAATGTGATGTTGGTTGAATCGCTCCTTATTATTCCCTTCCACTAAGCCATTGAATTTTAATAATTAACTTTGATTAAAAAACACACTTTTTCCATATGGAAATTATATTTATAGATTGGGAAACAGTTAGCGGTGCAGTTCAACGCAAGTTTTGAGGTTTTTGTCCCAATAAGTCGGCGATCCGATATGATCTTTGATGAACTCAATCACTGCTGAAAGCTTCTTCGGCATGTTCTTTCGGCTCGGATACACGGCATAAAATGGCATCAGCTGACTTGCTCGCCATTCCGGTAAAACTTGGATGAGCTTGCCCGTTCTAAACTCTTCTTTGACCAAGTAAGTCGCTAGGTAAGCAACGCCCCAGCCTGATACTGCCGCGTCTCGTACCGCTTCAGCCAAATCCACCGAATAATCGCCCGCCACTTTAACACTGAGATTTTCTTGGCCGTTATCAAATGCCCATGACGTGTAATCACGTTCACGGCTGCGGTAGATGAGGCAGTTATGGTCAATCAGATCAGATGGCACGTGTGGAGTCCCGGCCTTAATCAGATAATCCGGTGATGCGGCTACCACAAACTGGCTGTCGGCTAGGCGCTGCGCAATGTAACCTTCAGGCAAGTCTTCATTGTTAGTGATCCAGAGATCCAAACGCTCCTCAATCATGTCCACTTTGTAATCGAACAAATGCACTTCAATTCTCAGCTGAGGGTAAAGCTGTCTAAGCTGGTCAATCGCTGGAATGATATGCAGTGTGCCAAATGACTGAGACAAACCTATACGAAATATTCCAGAAATGTCGTCACGCTGGCTATCCATGTCCATTTGAGCCGCTTTCACCGTATTGAACAGCTGCTCACAATGCTGATAGAACACTTCTCCAGCTTCAGTTAACGTAAGGCTGCGTGTGGTTCTTTGCACTAACTTGATACCTATCGAATCCTCGAGCAAAGCAATTTGTTTACTGATGTGAGATACCGACACATTCAAGCTTTTTGCTGCACTGGTAAAGCCTTCATGCTTGATTAACGCATGGAATATCACCATCTGTGCGGCTCTATCTGTTAGCACAAAATCACCTTATTAACTCTCTGAAATATAAAATAAAAAGGACTCCGAAGAGTCCTTTAATCTGTTCTGCCTATAGTAGGCTAAATGCTATTCAAAGCGACCTAGTTCTATTAATCAGATTAAGTCTATTAATCAAATTAGGTCAATTAATCAAACTTAATTCTGTCGGCTAGGTGGCTGACAGCCAAAGCAAAGTAGTAAGAACGATTCCACTTCATTAACACATTGTAGTTGTTATAAATGAGGTACGAACGTCCGGTTTCATCATCCGGCATGATTAACCAAGCTTTAATGTCTTCATCAAGTGTTGGCAGTGGGCGATCGTCATAGCGTTTAATACCGAGTTCAGACCACTCTTTTAAGTATTTCGCTTTGTCTTCGTCTCGACCTTGTAAATCGATCGACACAGTTGACGGAACATGAACCTGACGACCCCAAGTATATTTGTCATCCCACCCTGATTGGCTGAGATAATTGGCCGCCGAAGCAAATACGTCTTCTTCAGTGCCCCAAATGTCTTTCTTGCCATCACCACTGCCATCAGCGGCGTAAGCTAAGAATGAGCTTGGCATAAACTGAGGTTGACCCATCGCACCAGCCCAAGAGCCTTTCATCTCTTTTGGTGCAATATGGCCTTGATCAAGAATCTTCAATGCCGCCATCGCTTCGCTACGGAAGAAAGCTTCTCGGCGTCCTTCATAAGCCATGGTCGTTAGGGCGTCGATAACGCTGTAATTGCCCGTGAACTTACCAAAATTACTCTCAACGCCCCATAGCGCGACAATGAATCTTGGTTGAACACCATATTCATCACCAATACGCTTTAACGCGGTGTAATGCTCCTTGTAGAGTGACCTTGCTTGCTTCACTTTCCAATCTGGAACCGCTCGTGGAATGTATTCATCCAGAGTCAGTTTTTTCTCAGGTTGGTTTTTGTCGGCTTTTACCGCTCTTGGCTTAAACGTTACACCATCAAAGGCTTCATCAATGATCGCTTCAGAGATGCCTTCTTCACGGCCTTGTTGTTTTAGTTTTTCTACATATTGCTCGAAGCTCAGTTCTTCAGCTTGTACTGAACTTATGGTCAGGCTATTACCCAATAGTAATGCCGACACAGCCAATATGGTTTTCGAAAATTTACTCAACGATCACTCCTCCTTGAATTGAGGTGGCTATCACTCTTCGTCTTGAGATTTCTGTTGAGCTTTACGCTCTTTATGAAGCTCAAGTTCGTTAACTGGTGGTGGCGGAACCTGTAAAAAGAAACCATCGGTATTCAGTGATTCTTTCACTTTTTCGATGTTTACTTGAGCCAGTTTACGGCCATCCATTTTAATTACCATTACAAAACTAGGTTTACCAAACATTTGCATCAATGCGTCAGGAACTTGTGAAAAATCATCCTTCTTAGGGATATAAAGGTATGTTCCTTCTTTCTTTGAGCTTTTATATATAGAACACAGCATGACAAACCTTTTAATTGATTATGACTACAAAACTCTCACTTGCGAGATCAATAGTTTATGTTAGGGAAATATTGGGAACAAAACGTCCATTTGACAACAAGATTACTTGCTGTGCTTGGTTTGGGAATATAACATGATAAACCTAGTTTCAGGCAATGCCCTTTATTTTATTGATAAAGAAATTGTACTAATCCGCTATTGAGGTCCTGTAGTTTTTCGATGTCTAGTAACCCAGATCTAAAAGGTAGCAGCTTTACGCTATCTGTTTTGCACTTATCCGATGATCAAGTCGAAAATGCAGTCTCTTTTCTTCAAGAGAAAGTAGACCAAGCACCTACGTTTTTCGCTGCCGCACCTGTTGTTATCAACATCAGTAAAGTCGCGGGCGATATCGATTTTGTGCAACTTAAAAATGGTATATCTCAAGCGGGCATGATCCCGGTTGGTGTGGCAGGCTGTTCTGATAAGCGAATGCAAAACCTCGCTAAAGAAGCCGGTTTTGCAGTGATGACGGCAAGCAAGTCGCCATCTCAAGCTCCAGCGAAAATGGCACCAATCAAAGTGATTAGAACCCCTATTCGTTCTGGTCAGCAGGTTTATGCGAAAGATGGCGATCTATTGATACTCAGCCATGTGAGTGCAGGCGCGGAAGTGATTGCCGATGGCAGCATCCATATTCATGGCACTTTACGCGGCCGTGCGATTGCAGGTGCAAGTGGTCAAACTGAAGCAAAAATAATTTGTAATGACTTACAAGCCGAGCTGGTTTCCATTGCTGGAAATTACTGGCTCAGCGATCAAATTGAAAGCGAGTACTGGCAGAAGAAAACCATGTTCAGTATGGCAAACGATGTATTACACGTTGATGTCCTCGCAATATAAGAGAAATAAAAGGAAAACAGAATGGCACGCATTATCGTTGTAACGTCAGGTAAAGGCGGGGTAGGCAAAACGACCTCCAGTGCAGCTATTGCCTCGGGTCTGGCTTTAAAAGGAAAGAAAACCGCAGTTATCGACTTTGATATCGGTCTGCGTAACCTAGATTTAATCATGGGTTGTGAGCGTCGTGTTGTGTACGACTTCGTTAATGTTATCAATGGTGAAGCGACGCTGAACCAAGCGATGATCAAAGACAAGCGCACAGAGAACCTGTTCATTCTTCCTGCTTCTCAAACTCGTGATAAAGACGCACTAACAAAAGATGGTGTTCGTCGTGTATTTGATGAATTGGATGAAATGGGCTTTGATTTCATCATCTGTGATTCTCCTGCGGGTATCGAACAAGGCGCTCTTATGGCGTTGTACTTCGCTGATGAAGCGATTGTAACCACCAACCCAGAAGTCTCTTCAGTACGCGATTCAGACCGTATTCTAGGTATTCTTGACTCTAAATCTCGTCGTTCTGAAGACGGCTTAGAGCCAGTGAAAACACACCTTCTATTGACTCGCTACAACCCAGCACGTGTAACTCAAGGTGAGATGCTCAGTGTTGAAGACGTTGAAGAAATCCTGCACATCTCTCTACTGGGTGTAATTCCAGAGAGCCAAGCGGTACTCAATGCATCGAACAAGGGTGTTCCCGTTATCTTTGACGAAGCAACCGACGCAGGTATGGCTTACAATGATACTGTAGAGCGACTACTGGGTAGCCAAGTTGACTTCCGCTTCTTAACGGAACAGAAGAAAGGCATCTTCAAACGACTGTTCGGGGGCTAATGCACAATGTCATTATTAGAGTTTTTTAGACCACAGAAAAAGACAACCGCAAACCTAGCCAAAGAACGTTTGCAGATCATTGTTGCCGAACGACGCAGCCATGACGACCCAGCGCCGTCTTACCTGCCGCAACTAAAAGAAGACATCTTGAAGTGTATTGCCAAGTACGTTGAGGTCGATCCATCAATGGTTGATCTGACTTTTGAACACAAAGATGACGACATCTCAGTGTTAGAGTTGAATGTTAAGCTTCCAGAAGAAGATCGATAATCTTTCTGAACAAGATTGGCAGGTAATACACTTGCTTGTATTGATTGAATAAAAAAGAGAGCCTAGGCTCTCTTTTTTGTATGTGCAGTTTATAACTGTAACTAAGTTAGGCTTTAAAGCAGCAAGCGGTTATTTGATCGCTTTACTCAGCTTTTCGCCAACCACATCTAAACGCCAGCCTTGCATAACATCAGGCAGCTTTTCTGGGTTACGATCGTGCTTCCACACCCAGCTTAACATTTGGTTAAGTTGCTTCTTCGATGCCAAGAATTCCGTCGCCAAACCACTGTGTTGTGATGCTGTTTTCACTTCATCTTTCAGCACTTTGAACAGTTGCTTGTAGCCAGGGAAGTCCATTAGACGTTCTACTGGTGCTGGGTACTCTTCTTCTGGTGTATGTTCCGCTAACTTTACGATTGAGCTGATCTTCGCACCATGGCGACGCACAGAGCGGTAATCAAAACCCTCTTGCTCCATGTGCTTGGGATCTTTCATCGCAAAACGCGCCACAGCCCATAGGTCTTGTTCTTTGAAGACAAAGTTCAGCGCTAAATCGCGCTTGATTGCTTCTTTTAGACGCCAAGTTGCTAGAGGTCGTAAGATCGCTAATTGCTTAGGTTTAAGCTGCCACGCCCCTTTAATATCAAGGTAGGCTGTGTCTGGGTTTACTTTACGAATGCGCTTGGCAACTTGTAAATCAGACTCTTGCTGAGCCGCTTCCCACCAGCCAGCTTCCATCACTTTTTCTAGAAGCTTGTTGTACATTGGCATTAGGTAATGCACGTCTGCCGCTGCGTAGTCCAATTGCTTTTGAGAAAGCGGACGCGCTAGCCAGTCTGTGCGAGATTCACTCTTATCGAGATCGACACCGACAAACTCTGAAACCAGAGCAGCAAAGCCCGTTGATAAACCATGACCTAAGAAAGCCGCCATGATCTGTGTATCAACCATTGGTGTTGGTGTACAGCCAAATGCGTTCTGGAACACTTCCAAATCTTCACCGCACGCGTGCAGCACTTTCAATACTGATGCGTCTTTCAACAAGGTAACGAACGGTGTCATGTCATCAAGAGCAATAGGGTCAATCAGTGACAGCGTTTCACCATCAAATAACTGAATCAAGCCTAATTGAGGGTAATAGGTTCTAGTACGAACGAACTCCGTATCAAGCATAACGACATCGGCTTCACGTGCTTGTTGGCAAACTCGCTCAAGGTCTTTCAATTGGGTAATGATTTGATAATCCACAAAAACTCTCACAGGTTTCTATTTGATCGCCGGATACAAAAATGCCGACATTAACTGTCGGCATTCTAACACCATTTTTCAGCGCTCGCTTAGATTAAGCGCCTCAATGGTTTTGGTGCAGTACTTTCGCGCAAACGGGCTAATTATTCGCTAGCGCGTTTCGCAAGTTCTGCATCGTTTTCTTCACGCAGTACGCGGCGTAAGATCTTACCTACGTTAGTCTTTGGAAGATCATCTCTGAACTCGACTAATTTAGGGATTTTGTAACCCGTTAAGTGCTCACGACAGTGCGCGATAATGTCTTCTTTGGTCAGGCTAGGGTCACGCTTCACAACGTAGATCTTAACCAATTCACCAGACACTTCATGAGGTTGACCGATAGCTGCTACTTCAAGCACTTTACCATGCAGAGCCACAACGTCTTCAATCTCGTTCGGGTAGACGTTGAAGCCTGATACAAGAATCATGTCCTTCTTACGGTCAACGATGTACAACAAGCCTTCGTCATCAAACTTAACGATGTCACCTGTCGATAACCAACCGTCTTGATCGATCACTTCTTTGGTCGCTTCAGGGCGCTGCCAGTAACCTTGCATCACTTGAGGGCCACGAACTTGTAGCTCGCCTACTTGGTCATTAGCAATAACCTTACCTTCATCATCAACAATACGAACTTCTGTCGATGGTACTGGTAGGCCGATAGCACCTGTGTAGTCTTTCAGGTCGTATGGGTTACCCGTTACCAGTGGTGAACACTCAGTTAAGCCATAGCCTTCCAATAGGTGAATGCCTGTCGCTTTCTTCCATTGCTCAGCAACAGCGCGTTGAACCGCCATGCCGCCGCCAACAGATAGGCGTAGGTTACTGAAATCCAACTCGTGGAAATCTTCGTTATTAACTAGCGCATTAAACAAGGTGTTTACGCCGGTAATTGCGGTAAACGGAACCTTTTGCAGCTCTTTAATAAAGCCAGGAATGTCACGAGGGTTAGTAATTAGAAGGTTACGACCACCCATCTCAACAAACAGTAAGCAGTTCACCGTCAGTGCAAATACGTGGTAAAGCGGTAATGCCGTTACAACCAACTCGCGGCCTTCTTGCAGAACAGGACCGTAAGCCCCTTTCGCTTGAAGTACGTTCGCAATCATATTGCGGTGCGTTAGGATTGCGCCCTTCGCTACACCTGTTGTACCACCAGTGTACTGTAGGAACGCGATGTCATCACCCGCCATGAACGGTTTCACATATTGAAGACGACGACCTTTGTGCAGCGCTTTTCTGAATGAGATAGCACCCGGCAGATCATACTTAGGCACCATGCCTTTTACGTATTTCACTACAAAGTCGACAATTGTCCCTTTCGCGCGTGGCAGCATTTGCCCTAGGCTAGTTAGAACAACGTGTTTAACCGGCGTGTTATCAACGACTTTCTCTAGCGTGCTCGCAAAGTTAGATACGATAACAATCGCCTTTGCACCAGAATCGTTCAGTTGATGTTCAAGCTCACGAGGTGTGTACAGTGGGTTGACGTTCACTGCAATCATACCTGCACGCAATACACCAAATAGTGCAATTGGGTATTGCAGTAGGTTTGGCATCATTAGCGCGACGCGATCGCCCTTCTTCAGTTTCAAGTCATTCTGTAGGTAAGCGGCAAAAGCACGGCTGCGCTCTTCAAGCTTACGGAATGTCATAATCGAGCCCATGTTCTCGAATGCAGGTTGGTCCGCGTACTTCTGTACCGACTGTTCAAACATTTCTACAAGAGATGGGTACTGATCTGGGTTGATCGTTTCTGGTACGTCACTTGGATAACGTGAAAGCCAAGGTTTGTCCACTATGTTACTCCTCGTTTATCAGCTGACGACTGCTTCGCCGCTTTTTATCATTGCGGTATTACAGCACAGCTTTAGTGCATGAGCACTAAAAGGCTCAAACACTTGTTTAAATTTTGTTAACTACACCAAGAATTAGCTCTGAAACTAGCTCCGGGCTCTCTAAATGGCAATGATGTCCGCCAGGAACAGTCTCTATATTCAGAGAACTATGGGCTGATTTGTAGCGATTATGCTGCAAATGTCGGAATCCATCATTTCCTAAAACTATTAATTGAGGGCATTCAATAGCCGCCATGATCGCTTCAGCGTGCGCCTGTGACATTCGATATAACGAGTCACATTTTAGGTTAGGGTCGCATCGCCATTGCCAAGAGTTATCTAACTCGACAATTCCTCGCTCGACAATAGGAGCAATTAATTCAGCATTGATTTGATTGGCGTGAGCTCTCAGCTTAATAGCATCCTCAAGGCTTGCCAGAGGACGTGAAGGCTTTCTTCGCTGTCGAAGACGACTGAGTACCCCATCTCTCAAGCGAGAAACCGTTTCTTGGGGAGCTTCTGAAAGAGGTCCGTGACCTTCAATTTGAATTAATCCTGACACCTTTTCAGGAAAGGCGGCACTATAGCAACTTGCGATCAATGCACCAAGTGAATGTCCTACCAGTACCAGTCTGTTTGGCGATAATTTAGTCACCAACTGATGCAAGTCATCAATATAATCATGAAATGGGTAGTAACTTCCCGATTTATGCGACGAGAAGCCGTGTCCGAAGAGATCGATAGCAACAAGGTGAGCATTGGGCGCAAACTTGGCGACTTGCTGCATAACCGGATTAAAGCTGGACGAATTATCCAACCACCCATGAATAAAAACGACCGTCGTTGCGGTCGTTTGTGGGTTGCCAATCTGTTGTGTTGCAAGCGTCCCGCTCGCAAGGGAGTATGACTTTTCAATCATCAAACACTTAGTTCCATCTGTTTGCGCAATCAACGTCTAAAAAGTTAATTACTCTACGTCCTGTATCACTCGACCTTGTCTTGGCATCGTTTGAAAACTGCGACAATGTAAACTTCTGCACGAGTAGTAGGTTGGTGCAAAATCGTTAACAACAACACGCTCAGTGATGTTCCACAGTCGTTGGTTGTCCACTTTCATCACAGGGAAGGTGTAAGGGTATTCCCCTATTTTTCCATCTTCACTTCCGCTTGACTGACCAACCAGTGTAATCAGACGACCTTCTGCAAAACTTAGAGGCTCAACATACCCTTCAATATAACCAACAAAACGTCCGCTTGGCTCTGCGTCTAGGTCTGGCTTACCGTTGCTCGAAATCGGCATATTAGCGACTTCGATTCGAGTCTTATCTTTCAAGTTGGTCACTTTAGAGATAACGCCACCTAATCGAACACTTTGCGCATCCGGTAGTTGGTCGACCCACTGTTGGTAATCACTAATTACAGGCTCTGATTTTGCTTCAAGCTCGCTAGGAAGCGATGAACACCCGGCAAGTACCAAGACACCAAGAGAAAAGGCTATTAAGCGTAATTTAGAGAGATAATTTGACATGGTTCTGGTCCTTAAACAGGCATTAATAAGAAGCTCTAGATGTAGATATCGACACCGATAAGCTTTGCAAGTTCTTCTTTCTTCGCCTGATTCATTACATCCATATACTCTTCCATAGCCTTACGTCCTCGGCCTTCTGGAAGATCATACTGGATTTGAGCCTTGTGTAGTTCAGACTCTTTAACTTGACGAATAGAATGAGAAACAGCATTAGCCACCTTAGTAGGTTGCCCAACAGCAGTGCTAGCATCAGATTTTTTTGCCTGCTCCTTCTTTTTAATTCGATTCGGCTTAGACGTGCTGCCTATCGAAGAAGGAGGTAAGTTGTTAATTGATACCATGACTAAATATCTGCCCTCTCAAATCTAAATAATACGCATTTAGACCTAATTTGCATCAGAACCTTGTAAAAATTATTCGCGACCTGGCAGTTTCTTCCAAGTCACTTTGTCACGAAGATAAACTGGCTCAGACTCTTCTGCTGCAACCGCTTTACCTTCTGCATAAGCGAATTGAGCAAGGAACGCCATATCTTGAGCTTCTGGGAATAGCACTTCACACGCTTTAGTGTTGATCGCTAATGTGTCCATATGCTCTGCGTAAGCTGCCCAACCGGTACCGACTTTCGCCCATGTTTCAGAATCTGCTTCTAACTGCGCAGCCAATTCACTTGGTGGCGTTACACATTCGGCATCAACCGCAGTCCAACGACCATCTTGTTCACGGCTGTAACGAGCCCAGTATACTTCACTCATGCGCGCATCAATCGCTGTCGCAACGTGAGTTTCACCAAATTTACGGTAGCTGCCTTGCGCCATCGCTGCCAGTGTTGAGACACCGATCATCGGTAAATCCGCACCAAAAGCTAAGCCTTGAGCAATACCAATACCAATACGCACACCCGTGAAACTGCCTGGGCCTTGGCCAAACGCGATAGCATCGATATCGGTGAAAGCGACATTCGCTTCTTTCAGTACTTCATCCACCATAGGTAGAATTTTTTTCGTATGGTCTCGAGGAGCCTCTTCGCTACGTGCGAACACCTGGTCACCCATTACTAATGCAACTGAACAGTTTTCAGTTGCGGTATCTACTGCAAGAATTTTCGCGCTCATTTGTGTCTCAAATATCTGTTATCTAATCTAAAAATAATGGCTAAACTCAACAATGCCAATTAATCAGCAGCGGTTGAATGGTCTTTAGCTAAGAATTCTTTAATGACCCCTAAGTCACGTGTACGAGGGATAGGCGGTAAACTCGCCAAAAATATGCCACCGTAATCGCGAGTCACCAATCGGTTATCGCAAATAATCAAAGCACCATTATCGCGCTTGTCACGTATCAATCGGCCGACACCTTGTTTCAAGGTAATCACAGCGTCTGGCAACTGTACTTGTGCAAAAGGATCACCCCCTTTTAGCTTACAGTCCTCGATTCGAGCCTTAAGTAAAGGGTCATCAGGGGCTGTAAAGGGCAATTTATCGATGATAACACAGCTTAATGCGTCGCCCCTAACATCTATCCCCTCCCAGAAAGCACCTGTAGCCACCAGCAATGCGTTACCTAATTCCATGAATTCGGCTAAGGTTTTTTGCTTACTTGTCTCACCTTGCAATAGAACGGGAACCGAGAGGGTTTCACGGAATCGCTCCCCCAACTCTTTCATCATGCTGTGTGAAGTACACAAGAAGAAACAGCGACCTTGGTTTTGCTCAATCACTGGGGTCAGCATTCTTACTAGCTTATCCGCGAGACCGGGGCTATTCGGTTCAGGAAGATAACGAGGTACACACAAGCGCGCCTGATTTGGATAGTCAAACGGGCTTGGCAGTGAAAACTGTGCCGACGGTTTTAACCCTAATCGAGAAGTAAAGTGGTCAAAATCGTCCGATACCGCCAAGGTTGCAGAGGTAAATACCCAAGCGCCCGGTTTAAGCTCAATCTGCTCGTGGAATTTATCGGCGACGGAAAGCGGTGTTATGTGTAAGGCAAAGTGGCGCGGTGTAGTGTCATACCAATACGAATAGCCAGTAATCGACACGTCGCATACACGTTCGATGCGCGATTTAATCATGTTTGCGCGTTCGAAAGCGGTATCTAACAGTTGGCTTCGCCCCAATGCTAATTTCAATACATCAACCGCAAGTTGTAGAGCATCTTGCAAACGAACCAACTCTCGCGCAATCGACTCGGATTTCAAGGCTTCGCGCCAGTTACCACGAAAGCCGGTATCACCAAGCACAATACGCAGATCGGCTGACGATTGAACGAGCCTATCCCCTACTTTCTGTAGCTGACGCATATCTTTGGCTTCAGTTCGGTAAGCGATTTCAATGTCTTTGGCTAACTCTTGGATCTGTCGACTGGAAACCGATTGTCCGAAGTACTGGCTGGCGATATCGGGAAGTTGATGTGCTTCATCGAAAATAAACACATCGGCTTCAGGAATCAGCTCACCAAATCCTGTCTCTTTAATCGCCAAATCCGCTAAGAACAAGTGGTGGTTTACCACGACAACATCAGAATCCATCGCTTTTTTACGCGCCTTAAGCACGAAGCAATCGGTGTAGCTTGGGCACTCTTTACCTAAGCAATTATCATTGGTCGAGGTAATCGTCGGGATAACCGGGCTGTCTTCGGCGATATCATCACAATCGCCCAAATCACCCGTCTGAGTGGATGACGACCAACTACGAACTTTGACTAACTGAGCCAGCAGCGTTGGATCGGTATGAGCACCATGACTCTCGATCATTTGACGGCTGAGCCTGTCCAAACACAAATAGTTTGAACGCCCTTTGAGTAACGCAACTTGACCATAAAAGCCAAGCGCATCGACCATCAAGGGTAAATCTCGGTGAAACAGCTGTTCTTGAAGGTTTTTAGACCCCGTACTAATGATGGTTTTCTTGCCACTAAGCAGCGCAGGCACTAGGTAAGCAAACGTCTTACCAGTACCTGTTCCAGCCTCAACAACCAACTGGCTTTGATTTTCAATAGCTTGTGAAACCGCTTCAGCCATGTCTAACTGAGCTTGTCTTGGTTGAAACCCAGGGATAGCTTTGCCCAGAGCGCCATCAGTAGAAAACGTTTTAGATATCATAGAGTACGAAGTTTAGAAAAAGAGAAGGAGAATTATGGCAGGTTTAGTGAGCCGGCGCGAATCAAGAATGACTTCGCACCGGAGGTGTTTGGTTTGGCTTGACGTGGCTTAAGTTACCTTGAAGGTAAGAATTGAAGAAGTAGGAATTAGAGAATCGTTTTTATTTTCGACTGAGATAACGTGATAGCCAAGGAGCACCTTCAAAATGGTTATCACCAGGCTGTATGGCCTTCACTGCATCGGTTGGCGAGGTCTTGCTTTCCCACATTTCATCTAGAACATGACCATCTAACTCCGTACCACCCACCAATGAATTCACTCGCTGGCAGTACAGTTTTTTTGCTAGTAACTCTTTATCCATAAGTATCACCTCTATTTTTGGCCAAGGCGTAAATGCCTCGGTTGAAGTTCAAATGCGTACTACGGTCAAAACTTTAAAAATGAAGCTTCTGCCTGTTTTCCTATCTAAAAACTGATATTTCCACATCAAACAATTTATCAAAGCGATAAATGAGCAGCAGAATTTGTTGAAACCAACTTGATAATAGATTAATTATAACGGTGATATTGCGGCTCAGTTCACCGTTCGACGGCCTGCATTTAATTTAAAAAATAAAAATATTTCATGGAAGTAAGATGCAAATGGAAAGAAAAACTTTACTAACACATTGTACTGATGCCCCGGGCCTCATCTCTAAGATCACCAACATTTGTTATAAGCACCAACTCAATATTATTCACAACAATGAGTTCGTAGATAACACAAGTGGCCACTTCTTTATGCGCACCGAGCTTGAAGGGTATTTCAATGACGAAACCTTACTTGCCGATTTAGATCAAGCCCTGCCACCAAATACGAAACGTAAGCTTGTTGATTCGTCTCGCAAGCGTGTTGTGATACTCGTGACCAAGGAAGCACACTGCCTTGGCGACATTCTAATGAAGAACTTCGATGGCAGCTTAGACGTTGAAATTGCAGCCGTTGTCGGTAACTACGACATTCTACAAAGCCTAACCGAGCGTTTTGACATCCCTTACCACCATGTTTCTCACGAAGGGCTAAACCGTGAAGAACATGAGAAGAAGATGCTAGAAGTGATTGACCAGTACGAGGCGGATTACCTTGTTTTGGCTAAGTACATGCGAGTGCTGACACCAGGTTTTGTTGAAAAATACCACCACAAGATCATCAATATCCACCACAGCTTCTTGCCAGCATTTATTGGCGCGAAGCCATACCAACAAGCGTATGAGCGCGGCGTGAAGATCATTGGCGCAACGGCACACTTTGTGACGAATGATTTGGATGAAGGTCCAATCATCAAGCAAGATGTTATCCCTGTGGATCACAACTTCAGCGCGAAAGACATGGCACAAGCCGGTCGTGACGTAGAGAAGAATGTATTAAGTAAGGCGTTAAACAAGGTGATAAATGATCATGTGTTTGTTTACGGCAACAAGACTGTAATTCTGTAAATCGGATATTCGATTTCCGGTAAGACTTCCAGTTAGAACCCAATAAAAAACGCGCAATAGGGAAAGCCCATCGCGCGTTTTTTGTATCTGATGATCAGACTCGCTTTGAGAGATTCCCGACTACGCTCCTTCGTCGCTATCGGGAATGACGAACTCGGTGATGAACCTTCGAGCTATAGGCTCTAACATACGCTCTCGAACGCTCAGTCTGTCACTATCCAAAGATAGACTCTGGAAAATTTCATCGAACACCCCGTCATTCCGACGAGCCAAGGCGAGATCAGGAATCTCTTTCCTAGCAACTCTCTATTCAAATTAAGCCTGTTCTGATTCCACAATCTTCTTCAAAGAGTGTGGATGCAGCTTGATGCAAATCCCTTGATGTTTAAAAGCCACTGTTGGGTTATTCAAGCGTTCACCCTCGCCTTTCGGGCTAGAGAGTTTGATCTTAACGCCTTGCTCACCCAGCGTTTCAAAGTTAGCAGCGAACTGCGGGTAAGTTTCTTTAAGATCCGCTAGATACTCATCAGCTGTTTGGGCATGAGAAGGAATCACAAACTCTACATGTTCCCAATCTTGGCTTGGGTAAATCTTACCTTCTGCTGGATATGGCAGCTCCAAACATTCAATTTTCCAGCCAAGGCTTTGCAAGGGTTCATCGAAAGCCAACACCACAATTGGACGACCATTAATCATCGCCTCAGAAATCATAGAGCCGTACTCAGACCACGCTTGATGGGCAGATTTCGCTAGCTCAGTGTCATTGATTCGCAGCGCAATATGATCCGCTTGAGCAAAGCTTAAATCCAAACCTAATGTATTTCCTAGGCTCTCGATTTTTGCCATAAAAGTATCAAGGCGGGCGATCATTTGTTGTGGTTCTAGTTCAGCTTGCTTCAGGCTCATCATCATTGTCTGTGTTCTCCAAATAATGGCTGCATGTTATCAGTTTTGCCTTTTGCAACAAGCGTTGCTTTTACAAAAAACACTCAATAACTATGTTCTTTTCGCTCCTTAAACATGCAAACGCGTCTTGCTAAAAGTCGATTGTCAAAAACCACTCAGGAAATGTTAATTTTCTATCAATTCGACCTATAAGAAACCGCACAAAATTGGTATGATTACCGCCATTTCTGTGAACTTAAACAGAGTCTGCTGCTGATTTTGGCATTAAATCGTTAACTAGAAGCATAATTAACCAATTTAATGACCAAGAATTAACGGCCACTCTTATCATCCTTGAATTGAAGGAAACGCGTGTGAATATCCAAGCACTTATTAATGACAAAGTATCTCAGGCTCTAGAAGCCGCTGGCGCACCTGCAGGCTCTCCTGCGGCTGTTCGCCAATCTGCAAAACCACAATTTGGTGACTACCAAGCAAACGGCATTATGGGCGTTGCTAAGCGACTAGGCACTAATCCTCGAGAGTTTGCTCAAAAAGTATTGGACGTTCTAAACCTAGACGGTATCGCGTCTAAAGTTGAAATCGCAGGTCCGGGTTTCCTAAACATCTTCCTAGATGAAGCTTTCCTAGCCAAACAAGCAGACGCAGCATTGGCTGACTCTCGCCTTGGTGTTGCCGTTGCTGAAACGCAAACTATTGTTGCGGATTACTCTGCGCCAAACGTTGCTAAAGAAATGCACGTTGGTCACCTACGTTCAACTATCATCGGTGATGCAGTAGTTCGTACTCTAGAATTTCTAGGCCACAACGTTATCCGCGCTAACCACATCGGTGACTGGGGTACTCAATTTGGTATGCTTATCGCAAACCTTGAGCGCGTTCAGGCTGAGTCTGGTGAAGTTTCAATGGAACTTGCTGACCTTGAAGGCTTCTACCGTGAATCTAAAAAGCTCTACGATGAAGACGAAGAGTTCGCAGTTAAAGCACGTGGCTACGTTGTTAAACTGCAAAGCGGCGACGAGTTCTGCGCAGAGATGTGGAAGAAGCTTGTTGACGTAACAATGATTCAAAACCAACGCAACTACGATCGTCTAAACGTGTCTCTAACACGTGATGACGTAATGGGCGAAAGCATGTACAACCACATGCTTCCAACTATTGTTGCGGATCTGAAAGAGCAAGGTCTTGCTAAAGAAGATGACGGCGCACAAGTTGTATTCCTAGACGAATACAAAAACAAAGATGGTGACCCAATGGGCGTTATCATCCAGAAACGCGACGGCGGCTTCCTTTACACAACAACCGACATTGCTTGTGCAAAATACCGTTTTGAAGAACTAGGCGCAGACCGCGTTCTTTACTTCATCGACTCACGTCAACACCAGCACCTAATGCAAGCTTGGACTATCGTTCGTAAAGCAGGTTACATCCCAGAATCTGTTTCTCTTGAGCACCACGCATTCGGCATGATGCTAGGTAAAGACGGTAAACCATTCAAGACTCGTGCAGGCGGTACTGTTCGTCTTGCTGATCTTCTTGATGAAGCCGAAGTTCGTGCAGCGCAGCTAATCGAATCTAAGAACCCAGAACTAGCAGAAGACGAGAAGAAAGCGATCGCGAACACTGTTGCTATGGCAGCGGTTAAGTACGCAGACCTTTCTAAACACCGCACTACTGACTACGTGTTCGATTGGGACAACATGCTTGCATTCGAAGGCAACACAGCACCATACATGCAGTACGCATACACTCGTGTTGCTTCTGTATTTGCTAAAGCTGGCATTTCTATGGACTCGCTTGAAGGTGAAATCAAAATCACTGAAGAGAAAGAGAAAGCGCTTATCGCGAAACTTCTACAGTTTGAAGAAGCAGTACAGTCTGTTGCTCGTGAAGGTCAACCACACATCATGTGTAGCTACCTATTCGAACTAGCTGGTCAATTCTCTAGCTTCTACGAAGCTTGCCCTATCCTAGTTGCTGAAGACAAAGCTGTTAAGCAGAGCCGTCTGAAGCTTGCTGCACTAACAGCGAAGACGATCAAGCAAGGTCTATCGCTTCTAGGTATCGACACTCTAGAGCGCATGTAAGCGATTCGAGATTCGAGATTCG
>NZ_JBFRJM010000011.1:182074-186206 GCF_041468865.1 Vibrio sp. 10N.286.52.C3
CGAGATTCGAGATTCGAGAAAATTAGAAAGGTTGACGTGAAAGCGTCAACCTTTTTTTGTCTGGAGGTTTGTTTACTCGATTATTTAAGCGATTAGCTAACCTACACAGCAAGAGATATCCTATTACGCTCATTCGTCGCTCTAGGAGATGACGAGAATAGGTGTAGTGAATCCAAGACAACATCAATGATGCGCCATCAAACCACACCAAATCGTTATCCCTCTTCTCGCCATCATTCCCTACAGTGAGGGACGAACGTGATAGGGAATCTGCTTATTGAGAACGTAAGCCCTAGCCACATTCAAACTCCGACCTTATACTCATGTAAAACAATTAATTGGAAAGATCATGAGCTTCGAACTTCACCCGCAACTTGCGAAAGACACCACACTTATCGGCGAATTTCCACTGAGCTTAGCCCTGCTACACAAAGATAACGCAGTGCCTTGGGTTATCTTGGTACCAAAACGTGCCAACCTAAAAGAGTTGCACCACTTACCAATGAAAGAGCAACAGCAGTTCCTACATGAATCTCAGGCGGTAAGCCAAGCATTAGAAGCAACGTTCCAACCAGACAAATTGAACCTTGGTGCGCTGGGTAATATGGTGCCACAACTGCACATCCACCATATTGCACGCTTCAAAGACGACATTGCTTGGCCCGGCCCAGTATGGGGTAATACAAAAGGCGAACAGCGCAGTGAAGAAGATCAAGCCGCTATCCTGACTCGTATCCAAAACGTTCTGTCACTGAGCTCTATCTTCAAGAAAGCATAATTCGAGTTCATCTCATTGAGCTTTAAAGCAAAACACTTCAGAAAAGACACATAACAAAAAGCCGCTCATCTTAGATAAGCGGCTTTGTCATTTTCTAATCTCGCCTTTTTCAACGAGAGTCTGAAGACAGAACTACATCATCACGTTAAGCGACAAACCATCTTGTTTGCTGATGGTGTAGCGAACACGTGTTGTATGACCATGCTTGTTGGTGTCGACCAAGCGAGATACTTTCCCTTTCTTAACCCACACACTCAGCATCGCATCGACGCCATCTTCACTCATGCCAAACTTTGCAGCGAGTTCTTTACGAGCCGCAACACCTTGGCTATCAATGTATTGATGAAGTTCAGTTAAAATCATACGACTTGCACCTCTAGCGCTTTCTGCTTACTGCCGACTTTCTTGAACACGCGATACGTCACCACAAAACCACCAGCAATTGCCACCATCCACACTGCACTTGTCACCGGATGTGCAGCAAAGTTTGCTGCTTGGTAGTAGAAGGTCGCACCAAAGTAACCAAGCGCCATTGTCCAAACCGCAATAAAGCGTGCAAACATTTGACCAAATTCACGAACGTAAGCACCCATCGCTGCCACACAAGGCGTGTAAAGCAAGATAAGGATTAAGTAAGCAAATGCAGCATGACCAGAAACAAATTTGTCTTTTAGGTTACCGAAGATTGATGAGTCTACCTCTTGCTCTTCAGCAACTGCGCCTGAATCGCTTAAATCGCCAACCTCAATACCTAGCGGATCTGAGTAACTCAAGCCTGATAGGTTTTCAGGGATCGTCATTACCGCTTCTTGCAAGCTTGCTGCCAAATCGAATTCAGCTGCTTCTTCGTCTGATGGTGTTGTGTAAAGGCTATTCAACGTGCCGACTACCGCTTCTTTCGCGAAGATACCAGTGATGATACCAACCGTTGCAGGCCAGTTCTCTTCAGTAATACCAATTGGTTGGAATACAGGTGTTACAACTTGAGCTGCTCTAGACAGTACTGAGTTTTCGCTATCTTCGTTACCAAAGCTGCCGTCCATACCTAGAGAGTTTAGGAAGCTAAGAATAGCCACAACCATCACGATTGTTTTACCTGCACCAAGTACGAAACGCTTCAGCTTCTGCCAAGTTTTCAACATTACGTTTTGCACTGTCGGCAATTCGTAATCTGGCATTTCCATCACTAAGCTATCACTGCTACCTGGGTAGATCGTGTTTTTCAGGAACAAACCCGTAAATACAGAAGCAACGATACCCATGATGTACAGAGCGAATACTACGTTTTGTCCTGCACCTGGGAAGAATGCCGCCGCGAACAATGCGTATACCGGTAAACGAGCACCACATGACATAAACGGCGCCATTGATGCTGCTAGTTTACGTTCGCGCTCTTGGTCAAGAGTACGAGTTGCCATGATTGAAGGCACGTTACAACCAAAGCCCAGTACAAGTGGGACAAATGCTTTACCCGGTAAACCAATCTTCTGCATCACTTTATCAAGTACAAATGCAGCACGAGCCATGTAGCCTGAGCTTTCTAGTACCGCTAAGAATAGGTAAAGCGCTGCGATAACAGGAATAAAGGTCGCAACCGTTTGGATACCGCCGCCAATACCATCAGCAAGTACAGTGACTAACCAAACTGGTAAATGGCCATCTAATAAGTGGTGTCCACCATCAACTAATATTGCTCCAACACCAATATCGAAGAAGTCGATAAACGCACTACCGATATTGATAGAGAACATGAACATTAGGTACATGATAACGAAGAAGAAAGGAATACCGACCCATTTGTTCAAAATGAATTGGTCTGCTTTCTCTGTAAAGTTACGGCTTAGTTTGCCTTCGCTGCGACGAACACGTTTACAAAGGTCATGTAAGAAAGTGTATTTAGCGTCAGCAACAGCAAGGTCAATATCGAAATCGGCACCAAGACGCACGCTATCAATTTGAGTGCGAGTTTGTGGGGCTAAACCATTCAATACCAAGTAATCATTTTCTAAAGCACGAATCGCTAGCGCTCGGTGAGATACGTCAGCATCATCAAATTGTGACTCAACAGAAGGGATAAGAGCTTCTAACGCGGCATCGTAATCAATAGAGATAGGGTCAAGGCTCACACCTTGAACAAGCAGTTTATGCAGACGCTCTTTAAAGCGAACCACTTGACCTTTATCGTTTGCAGACAAGCTTAGAACTGGGCAACCTAGCTCTTTCTCTAGTGCTTTAAGGTTAATCACCTGACGTTCGCGCTTTAATACATCCATTTTGTTCAACACAACGATCATTGGGCGACCCAACTCACGCAGCTGTAATGTCATATATAAGCTTCGTTCTAGACAGTTAGCGTCGACAACATTGATGATCACATCTGCTGGGTGAGTTAAAACAGCGCGAGACGCGATAGACTCATCGATGCTGTTCGCATCATTACCACTGTCTAGTGCGTAGATACCCGGTAAATCCGTTAGTTGAAAATGATCACCAGCGTGCGAGTATAAACCCGTCTTCTTTTCAACAGTGACACCAACCCAGTTACCAACGTGCTGCTTAGCACCAGTCAGTGCGTTGAACAGTGTTGTTTTACCACTATTCGGGTTACCAACGGTAAGAACTTGATAATCCATTTAGATAACCTCGATTTGTTCTGCAATGCTTTCACGAATGGCGATAGAAACACCTCTCACTTCAACTTGAAGCGGATCACCCATAGGTGCACGGCGGATAAGCGTCACCTCGGTTTTTGGCAACATACCCATGACCATAAGTTTCTTCCTTACGTCTGGTGTTAAACCTGTTAGTGCAACAATAGAAGCCGCCTTTCCTTGCTCTAGTTGTGAGAGTTTCATAAGTACCCAATTCGTGACTGATAATGAGAAAGATTGTTATTAACGCCATGATACACATACATGCCCACAATTCTATTGTGTGAAATCAATGTTTTCGAAAATACATACTCGTAAGTTTCGTTAAAAACGTTTACGTCAAAAACGTTACTTTCAACAACTAGCGAGAACTACCTCACTAGTACACCCCCCCCCAAACAAAAATAAATCATTAATTATCAATCACTTGAGACAATGTCGGTTTTCTCATAGGTATCTGTCGTTAATTTTATAAGTAAAATAAGTAGCTGGACGTATAGTTACTCCATCGAAGAGAAACTACTTCTCTTTAATTTTATTCCAGAGGTGATATGGCTTTGCTATATCACTCCGGCAGCAAGCGAAGGTGTCGTTGGCACCCGTGGTATAGTCCCCCCGGCTATGCCACGATATTTTTTTTCTTCCCTTTGTTTTATCCCAACAACCTTTTTAAACTCCCCATTTATCTCGTATCTCGTATCTC
>NZ_JBFRJM010000012.1:0-78978 GCF_041468865.1 Vibrio sp. 10N.286.52.C3
TTAAATTGTTAAAGAGCTTTTCCTTTTTGAGCTTCGCTCAAATCGGACGGCCATTTTAGCGATTTAAGTTTTAGTGTCAACCACTATTTTCAAAACTTTTTTCAAGCGCTTAGCTTGGCTAATTTGACCTGCTGATTCGTTTTGGTTTCTTACGAAGCCATCCCGTGTCAGCGAGGTGGCATTATAGAGATTTCGATCACACTGGCAAGCCCTTTTTGAAGTTTTTCTTACTTTTTTGATTGTTCGAGCGTTTTTTGTTCAAAACACCCCATTTTCACTAGTATTCCTCTTAATTAAGGGCTTAAGGTGCCTATATAAAGGAGGATTTATGAGTTCAATACGCAGTTATAAAGGAATATCCCCTCAGATTGGGCAAGGTGTCTATATAGATACCAGTTCAGTACTGGTTGGTGATATCAAAATCGGTAACGACTCTAGCGTGTGGCCTTTGGTTGCAGCTCGAGGGGATGTGAACCACATTCATATTGGAGAGAGAACGAATATCCAAGATGGTAGTGTCTTGCACGTCACCCATAAGAATGCTGAAAACCCTGACGGTTATCCTCTCTTAATAGGTAATGATGTCACTATCGGGCATAAAGTAATGCTGCATGGCTGCACTATTGAGGATCGTGTACTTGTTGGTATGGGAGCGATCGTGTTGGATGGCGTGATTATCCAAAAAGAAGTGATGATTGGTGCTGGTAGCTTAGTGCCACCAAACAAGGTACTTGAAAGCGGTTACCTCTATGTAGGAAGCCCAGTAAAACAAGCTCGCCCATTAAATGATAAAGAGCGTGCCTTTCTACAGAAGTCTGCAGACAACTACGTTCAGAATAAAAATGACTATCTAGACTCTGTAATTTCAGTCTAAAGCGCTTTGATCTGAATCCGATTAGAGGAGTCATACTCCTCTTCTTCTATTAACTCTTCCGCTAGCTCTTCAATATCGAAACGTAACTCTGAAAAGATAACTAAAGCTTGATCGCCTTCTTCTATATCTTTACCTGCCAATCGTGATAATTCCTCAATAGACATGACACATTCAATCAATGCGCCCGACTGTTGTGCTGGGAACGTGATTGTTCGGCTCTCTTCATCCCAATCTTGGATATCAGGAAATAGAATTGATTGATTCATTTTTTATAAACACCCCATTACATCTCTAGATTTTTACGTAATTCTCTTAAAATCTGTTTTGTTCCCGGACGAAGGCCACGCCAAAGCATAAAGCTCTCTGCTGCCTGCCCCACTAACATACCTAAACCATCATAAGCAGCATGAACACCATTACCTAATGCCCATTGATTGAATACTGTGGTTCCCGATCCATAAACCATGTCATAAACGGCGCTATTAGAATTGAAAATAACGTCAGACACTTCAGGAAGCTGCCCACTTAGACCAGATGAGGTCGAGTTAATAATGACATCAAACCCTTCATTAACATCACTTAACCCCATTCCTTTGATGTTTCCATGTGAAGAAAACATCTCAGCCAGAAGTTCAGCCTTGGAGCTGGTTCGATTAGCGACCACCAGCTGTTGTGGCTTTTGGTCGAGAAGAGGTTGAATCACTCCTCTCGCGGCACCACCAGCGCCAAGAAGAAGAACGCGAGCTCCTTTTAACGCAACTTGATGTTGAAGCAGGTCTTGAACTAAACCCTCGCCATCGGTGTTATCACCAATGATTTCTCCGTCATCGAGCTTCTTAAGTGTGTTTACGGCACCTGCTAGTTCAGCCCTTTCAGTCAGGCGATTAGCGAACTGGTAAGCATCTTCTTTAAATGGTGCTGTGACATTACACCCTCTACCACCCTCACTAAAAAAAGCTTGAGCAGCAATGATGAATTCACCTTGTTCTGGCTGGAGTGCTGTATAGGTAAGTTGTTGGCTGGTTTGGCGAGCAAATAATGTGTGAATGAATGGCGATTTGCTTTGCCCAATAGGGTTACCGAAAACGGCATAACGATCTACTTGCTGTGTCATATCCTTACCTAACAGAAATAAAAAAGGGTCATCTATATAGATGACCCTATCACTATCCCTATAAGGAAGGAAGAACTACCAAACTCGAGGCTTTAGGTAGTCGCTATAAAGCAGAGCTTCTGGTGAGCCCGCTTGTGGTTCATAGCGATATTCCCAACGAACCAACGGCGGCATCGACATCAATATAGACTCTGTGCGACCACCACTTTGCAGGCCAAATAAGGTGCCACGGTCATAAACTAGGTTAAATTCAACATAGCGACCACGACGGTATAGTTGGAAGTCACGCTCACGTTCGCCATAAGGTGTATCTTTGCGACGCTCGACAATAGGTAAGTACGCCGCAGCAAAACCTTCACCGACAGCCTGCATATAAGCAAAGCTCTTATCGAAACCCCACTCATTTAAGTCATCAAAGAACAGACCACCAACACCACGTGTTTCGTCTCGGTGAGGAAGATAGAAGTACTTATCACACCACTCTTTGTGTTCTTGATAAACATCATCACCAAACGGCGCACAAAGATCTTTAGCAGTTTGATGCCAAGATTGGCAATCTTCATCGACAGGATAAAATGGCGTTAAGTCAAAACCACCACCAAACCACCAAATCGGGTCTTCCCCTTCTTTTTCCGCAATGAAGAATCGAACGTTCGCGTGTGAGGTTGGGATATATGGGTTTTTAGGGTGGATAACTAATGAAACCCCCATCGCCTCAAACTTACGTCCGGCTAACTCAGGACGGTGAGCGGTTGCAGAGGCAGGCATTGCTTTACCAGCGACGTGAGAGAAGTTAACTCCACCCTGTTCAAATAAAGCACCATTGGTCATCACGCGAGTACGACCACCGCCACCTAGACGATCGCCAGGTTCTCGCTCCCATGCATCTTCTTCAAACAACGCTACACCATCAGCTTGCTCAAGCTGCTGGCAAATCGAATCTTGTAGGCTCAGTAAAAACTGCTTTACTGCTTCTTTATCAATTGCTGACATCTTACTTCCTTTGCAGGGTTTAACCCTGTCTTAATATTTTCGACGTTTTTGCATCTCTAATTTCGCTTGGCTTCTCACGGCCACCCGTTTGGCCTTCTAGAATCGCGACTAAGTGTTGACCCAGTTGCTGTTGAACTTCTTCAGTCGTCATACAAGGCGGCTCGCCAGTCAGGTTGGCACTGGTAGAGGTTAACGGCTTGCCGAACTCATTACACATTCTTTGAACCAAAGGGTGATCCGTCACTCGTACCGCGATGGAATCAAACTGGCCGCTGACCCAGTCAGTAACTTTGCTGCTGGTTGGCATAATCCAAGTGACCGGACCTGGCCATGTCGCTTTCACTGTTACCAACTGTTCTTCCGTCAACTGGCTTTCATCAATATAAGGAAGCAGCTGCTCGTAACTTGCAGCAATCAAGATCAAGCCCTTTTCAACTGGACGCTGTTTTAACTCGAGTAATTTCTTGATGGCATGTGGATTATCAGGATCACAACCAACCCCAAAAACGCCTTCGGTCGGGTAAGCAATGACTTCACCTTGTTGTAATGCCTGCAATGTATGTTGAAAGTTATCCACGAGTTGCCTCATTAAGTCAGTTATCGAACTCGCTAAGTGTACAAATTATCATTCACTGTGACTAAAGCTATTTGTTTATAAAATGTATCAATTAACAACTTAGACTGACGCAAACGTTTTCCTTAAGTAATTTTACCCGTATAATGCGCGCAAAATATCTAATCACTAATTAAATCGTACCTGAAGGAGTTTGAGATGACTGTCGGTATTATCATGGGTTCTAAATCTGATTGGCCAACAATGAAGCTAGCTGCAGAAATGTTGGATCAGTTTGGCGTGGCGTACGAAACAAAAGTGGTTTCTGCTCACCGCACACCTCAGTTGCTTGCAGACTACGCAACCAGTGCGAAAGAGCGCGGTATTAAAGTAATTATTGCTGGTGCTGGCGGTGCAGCGCACCTTCCGGGCATGGCTGCTGCTTTCACAAGCGTACCAGTTCTGGGTGTTCCAGTTCAGTCTAAAGCACTGAAAGGCATGGACTCTCTGCTTTCTATCGTGCAGATGCCAAAAGGTATCGCGGTAGGTACTTTGGCTATCGGTGAAGCTGGCGCTGCCAATGCAGGCATCCTAGCGGCTCAAATCATTGGTACACACAATGAAGAAGTAATGGCAAAAGTAGAAGCATTCCGTTCTGAGCAAACAGAAACGGTTTTGGCTAATCCAAACCCTGCAGAGGACTAATTTCCATGCATGTTCTTGTGTTAGGCGCGGGCCAACTTGCTCGCATGATGTCCCTAGCTGGGGCACCGCTGAATATTGAAATTTCTGCTTTTGATGTTGGCAGCAAAAATATTGTTCACCCATTAACGCAAGCGATTCTAGGTAACGGCTTAGAAAATGCGATTGAGCGTGCGGACGTCATTACTGCTGAATTCGAACATATTCCTCACGATGTACTTGAGGTGTGTGAGCGCAGCGGTAAGTTCTTACCGACAACAGAAGCAATCAAAGCTGGCGGTGACCGTCGTCTTGAAAAAGCCCTGTTAGACGAAGCGAACGTGAAGAATGCTAAGTACTACGTGGTTAACTCTCGCGAAGACTTTGACGCTGCAATTGCTCACGTTGGCTTACCAATGGTGTTGAAGAGCACACTTGGCGGCTACGACGGCAAGGGCCAATGGCGCTTAAAGACATTAGACAATGTTGACGCGACTTGGGCAGAAATGGCTGAGTGCATTACCGCGACCGACAACCAAGCGATTGTGGCTGAAGAGTTTGTTCCGTTTGACCGCGAAGTATCACTGGTTGGTGCTCGTGATACCAATGGCGAGGTTCAAGTGTATCCACTGGCTGAGAATGTTCACACCGACGGCGTGTTGAGCTTATCGACAGCGATTGATGACATTGAACTGCAAGAGCAAGCTAAAGCCATGTTCACTGCCATTGCTGAGCGTTTAGATTACGTTGGCGTGCTAGCACTTGAGTTCTTTGATGTTCAAGGTTCACTGCTTGTTAATGAGATTGCACCACGTGTTCATAACTCGGGCCACTGGACGCAACAAGGCGCAGAGACTTGTCAGTTTGAAAACCACCTACGTGCAGTGTGTGGCATGCCACTAGGTAGCACTAAACTGATTCGTCCAACCGCAATGATCAACATTCTTGGCGAAGATACTCTTCCTGAGGCTATTCTTGCTCAAGGTGGTTGTCATGTTCATTGGTATGGCAAAGAAAAGCGTGCAGGTCGCAAGATGGGTCACATTAACGTGAGCGCTGACTACAACGCAGAATTACAAAGAGCTTTGTGCTCATTGGCTGAGATTCTTGATAAGCAAGCCTACCCTGCTGTGCATGAGTTTGCTGAGCAGATGAAGTAAGCCTACATTGGCTTATTGATATAAAAAGTTTATTGGATACAAAAACGGCGCTCAGTGAGCGCCGTTTTTTTGTGTCTATAATATCGAGTTATTGAGATTGAATGTGGTGACACTTGCGATCAGCGCATTGCTTCTTGGTACCACTGGCTGTTTTCTTCTCAAGTAACAACGGGAACTGGCACTGTTCACAACGACCTATAACAGGTGGCTGATTAACGGCGAACTTACACTTAGGGTAGTTATCACACGCATAGAAGGTTTTGCCATAGCGAGATTTACGCTCAACCAAGTGGCCTCGACCACACTCAGGGCAGGCAACAAGTGGCTGCTCTTCAGGTTGTTCTTTCGGTTGGTCCAAAGATTCGATGTGATTACACTCTGGATAACTGCTACAGCCAATGAACATCCCAAAGCGACCTTGCCTTAATACCAATTCGTTTTGGCATTTAGGACACGGAACGCCCAGCTCTTTCACCACATGACCATCATTTTGATGAAGAGGCTTGATGTAATCACAGCTCGGATACTGCTTACAGCCTAAAAATGGGCCGTGCTTACCATGGCGAAGCTGAAGCTCCCCACCACACTGTGGACATGGTTCATGCTCTAACGCATGTTCATGTGCTGAAAAAAGCTGATTATCAATCTTACTACTCATGATAAGCCTGTATTAATGCAAGATACCTTGCTCTTTGGTGTACAACAGCTCTTCCATTTGCGTGTAAGCACTTTCATTACCCGGTACATTGAACAGTACCATTAAGATAATCCACTTCAGATCATCCAACTCAAATTCATTGGTCTCTAACCCCATGACACGATCAATCACCATTTCACGAATCTCTGTCGTGAGGACGTTGATCTGCTCAAGGAACAACAAGAAACCACGACACTCCATATTAATACGTGATATCTCTTTACTTGTGTAAACACGCATCGAGGTATTAGAGCACATAGTAATCGCCGCTTGGTTATCGGTATCTTGCAATGCTGCAAGATCTTCTAACCAATGGAGAGCCTTATAAATATCATCTTGGTGAAACCCTGCTCGAAGAAGCTCATCTTCCAGCTCATCTTGATCCACCTGCAATTCAGAATCGCTATGGATGTAGGTTTCAAACAAGTACATCAGTATGTCCATCATCATAGCTTAGCCTCTCCCCTTTCGAATATAGCCACCGGAAACTGCAACAACATGCCCTGAGAGCTCAAGCTCTAAAAGCTGCATCATGACTTCATGCACAGGTATATGGGTTCTCTGTGCCAAAATATCAACGGGTGTCGCCTCTAATCCTACGTTAGCTAACAGCTGTGGAAATGGCAATTGTTCATTTTCACCCTCATTCGGCGTAGGTTCGAATAAGCTCGGCTGCTGATCTATAGACCAGTTTAACAGACTCTTTATTTCAATCAGAACATCTTGAGCATTTTGCACTAAACATGCTCCAGCTTTGATGAGACTGTTACCTCCGCGACTGGTTGGGCTATGAATAGAACCGGGCAGCGCAAACACTTCTCGACCTTGCTCCATGGCATAGCGAGCGGTAATTAAAGAGCCACTCTTCTCAGCCGCTTCCACCACCAAGGTTCCTAACGACAAGCCACTTATAATACGGTTACGACGGGGGAAATGTTCAGGTCGTGGTTTGGCGCTTGGACGAAACTCTGAAATCAGCGCCCCATTTTCACAGATCCTATCGGCTAAATTTCTGTGCCGCGCAGGGTAAATTGAATCTAAGCCAGAGCCCAGCACCGCGAAAGTCTCTCCTCCTTTATCCAAAGCACCATCATGAGCATAGCCGTCAATGCCCAACGCTAAGCCACTGGTGACGATCAAGCCATTTTGGACAAACTCTTTGGCGAAGGACTTCGCTGTCTGTAACCCTTCAATACTGGCATTGCGGCTGCCGACCATCGCGATTTGAGGCTCGATCAGTTTTTCAACGTGACCTTTAACGAAAAGAACACTGGGCGCAGAGGCAATCTCATTAAGCAGTTTGGGATAATGTGGGCAATTAGGGGTAATGATGTGATGGTTAGGCTGTTTTGCTTGCCATGATAAGCAAGCCTCCACTTCTCTTGGGGCTTGCTCTCTTAGATAAGAAATTTGTTTGCCTGATAAACCCATCACTTGCAGCTGCTGGCTTGAGTAGCCAACAATGTTCGAAGGGGAATCGATACTCAGCAGGCGAGAAAGGCGTTTGCCACCCAATTGAGGAACAAAACTTAGAGTTAACCAAGCACTCAGTTGTTGCTCATTCACTCGGTGCCCTTAACCTCTTCCGTCAACGCAAGATCTAAAGGCGATACCGCCAGGATGTCATTGCTAACCGGCTTAGAGCTTTGAGTGATCAACGCCAAGCTAAAATACTCATAAGGACGAATAACCATCAAGCTACCGAGTGAGGTACTTGGCAATTGCACCTTATCGCTCGCCGCAGACTCTTTGTAGCTGTATTCGCCTTGCTTACCAAACACCACCGCGCCGCTTTCGCTGAGGGTAAACATAGAGCCTTGGCGAAGATTGTCTTGCGAGCCTTTGTTAATAACCACAACCTGATTCTTTGCGCTGTATTGGCTGCCATCTAACGAACCCAAAATATTAGCAAATTGACCCGCCGCACTAGGTGCAGGATAAAACGTGGTAGAGAGCTTCACCTGATCAACACCAAGTTCTGGTAGCACAAGGTCGTTCAGCAATACCTCTTGCAGCTGAGTGTCTATCTGCAAGCTGCTGAACTCAGCATCCACTTCTTTTAAGCGCGCCGTGGCGACCAAACGCAAAGAGGTCATACTTGCTTGGGGTTGCTGCCGTTGGTAGGTTTCAACTGCGCGGTAGATACCCCACTTTTGATGTTGTTGGTTACCTGAGATAAACAACCGGTCTGCACCCGATAAGAAACGTTTACCATCACTGGTTCCTAATACTCGTTGTGCCGATTCGATATCTTGCTGCTCTACCAAGCGATCAGACTGTAAATAAGGTAGAACCAGTCCCTCGTTGACGGTAGGTACTGCTTTCTTCTCAGAAACACGAATCTTGGGGCTAAGTTTGATAACAGGCTTGAGGCTCAATACAGGCTCGCCATTAATCCAAACCAAAGACAGTTTATCTCCGGGATAAATGAGATGAGGGTTTTCTATCTCTGGATTGACCTGCCATAACCTTGGCCACAACCACGGGCTATCAAGATACATCGCAGATATATCCCATAAGGTATCGCCCTTTACCACCACATACGCCTCAGGTGCGCCCTGCTTAATGGTTAAAGGTTGAGCGCTATTTTCAGCCGTAGCGGCGAACGAAAGCGAGGCACAAACAAGAGAAAAAATGGGAGAAAAATGACGCATGACCTAGGTTCCTTGGTCTGAATATATGACATCTGATTTGAGAATTACCTTCAGGATGCTGTCATTTGACCTCTAAAATGTCTAGAATTGAGCCAACAAGGTTTAAGCTGTTTCGGCACAGTTCAATATTTCGAGTGTATATGTCTGTATTACAAGTATTAACATTACCAGATGATCGTCTACGTACCGTGGCGAAACCGGTAAAAGAAGTTACCCCAGAGATTCAAAAGTTCGTTGATGACATGATTGAAACCATGTACGACGAAGAAGGTATCGGCCTTGCGGCAACGCAAGTAGATTTCCACCAACGCATCGTTGTTATCGATATTTCAGAAACACGTGATGAGCCAATGGTGCTTATCAACCCTGAAATTACTGAGAAGCGCGGCGAAGATGGAATCGAAGAAGGCTGCCTATCTGTACCAGGCGCTCGAGCTCTAGTACCTCGCGCTGCAGAAGTAACGGTTAAAGCACTAGACCGTGACGGCAACGAATTCACATTCGACGCTGACGACCTTCTGGCTATCTGTGTTCAGCACGAACTTGACCACCTAGAAGGCAAGTTGTTTGTTGATTACCTATCGCCACTAAAGCGTAAACGTATCCAAGATAAGCTAGCGAAGATTAAACGTTTCAACGAGAAACAAGGTTAATAACCGCTGCTATTACTAAATTAGAAGGAAGCCTACCTTGAGTCAGTCTTTAAGAATTGTCTTTGCAGGTACTCCGGATTTCGCCGCCCGTCACTTGGCGGCGTTGTTGTCTTCGGAGCATGAAGTTGTTGCTGTTTACACACAGCCAGATCGCCCAGCAGGCCGCGGTAAAAAACTCACTGCGAGCCCAGTAAAAAACATCGCACTTGAAAACAATATTCCGGTTTACCAACCAGAAAACTTCAAGTCAGATGAGGCTAAGCAAGAGCTAGCTGAATTGAACGCTGACATCATGGTTGTTGTCGCTTACGGCTTATTGCTTCCGCAGGTTGTATTAGATACGCCTCGCTTAGGTTGTATCAACGTACATGGCTCTATCCTACCGCGCTGGCGTGGTGCTGCTCCGATTCAACGCTCTATTTGGGCGGGTGATAAAGAGACAGGCGTGACGATCATGCAGATGGATATCGGCCTAGATACTGGCGACATGCTAAGTATCGCGACGCTGCCTATCGAAGCGACAGATACTAGCGCATCTATGTACGAGAAATTAGCGGGCCTTGGCCCTGATGCGCTTGTTGAATGTCTAGCGGACATCGCTTCTGGCAAAGCAGTTGCAGAAAAGCAAGACGATGAGCTTGCGAACTACGCGAAGAAGCTAAGCAAAGAAGAAGCGCGTATCAACTGGAGTGATGAAGCTGCGCATATTGAGCGCTGCGTTCGTGCCTTCAACCCATGGCCAATGAGTCACTTTGAAGCTGCTGAGAACAGCATTAAAGTATGGCAAAGCCGTGTGGCAGAGCAAACTTCTGATAAGCCTGCAGGTACCATTCTGCAAGCGGATAAAACTGGTATCTATGTTGCGACAGGGCAAGGCGTACTTGTTCTTGAACAACTGCAAGTTCCAGGTAAAAAAGCCATGTCAGTTCAGGATATCTTGAACTCACGTGCAAGCTGGTTTGAAGTTGGTACACAACTTTCTTAATCCGCTTTTAAAGCTGCTAATTACGCAGCTTAGAAAACCTTTACGAGGGCAGAGATGCCCTCATGTATTCAAATAAATATTCGGTACCCCTCATGAATGTTCGCGCTGCTGCTGCAAATGTCCTATTCCAAGTTGTCGATAAAGGCCACTCTCTGTCACACGCTCTCCCTGCGGCTCAAAAAACGATCCGTCCACGAGACCATGCTCTACTGCAAGAGATTTGCTACGGCGCACTTCGTTACCTGCCTCGTTTAGAGTCAATCGCTAACGAACTGATGGAAAACCCGCTTAAAGGTAAAAAGCGTGTATTCCACCACCTAATCTTGGTGGGCATTTACCAACTAAGCTTCATGCGTATCCCTTCGCATGCCGCGGTTGCTGAAACGGTTGAGGGCACTAAAACACTGCGTGGTCCAAGCCTGAGTGGTTTGATCAACGCTGTGCTACGTAGCTACCTACGTGACCAAGAAGAACTGGACGAGAAAGCCGTTAGTCACAATGCAGGCAAATACGGCCACCCAAGCTGGATTCTAAAAATGCTTCAAGAGAGCTACCCAGATCAATGGGAGCAACTGGTTGAAGCAAACAACAGTAAGGCACCAATGTGGCTGCGCGTTAACCGCCAACACCACACTCGTGACGAGTATGTTGAACTACTTAAAAACGAAAACATTGAATACACATTGCACCCAGAAGCAGCCGATGCCATAAAATTAGCTGCACCTTGTGATGTTACTTTGCTTCCTGGCTTCGACAGAGGTTGGGTATCAGTGCAAGACGCTGCCGCTCAGCTTTCGGTTGACTACCTAACACCAAAAGATGGTGAGCTGATCTTAGATTGTTGTGCTGCGCCAGGTGGTAAAACGGCACACATTCTTGAGCACACTCAAGACACTGAAGTGGTTGCGATTGACTGCGACATTAAACGTCTAGACCGCGTTTACGATAACCTTGAGCGTCTACAACTGCGTGCCGACGTAATTTGTGGTGATGCTCGCTACCCAGAAGAGTGGTGGATGGGTGATAAGTTCGACCGTATCCTACTTGATGCACCTTGTTCAGCGACTGGCGTCATTCGCCGTCACCCTGACATCAAGTGGCTACGTCGTGCGTCTGACATTGATGCGCTGGCTGAACTGCAAAGCGAGATTATGGATGCAATGTGGCGTCAGCTGAAAGAAGGCGGCACCATGGTTTATGCGACTTGTTCTATCACGCCGCAAGAAAACGTGCTGCAAGTGAAAGCATTCCTAGCACGCACTGAGAACGCTACGTTGGTTGGGTCTGATATCGAAAATCCGGGTCGTCAAATACTACCTGGAGAAGAAGATATGGATGGCTTCTACTACGCAGTTCTAGTAAAACAGGCATAACAACTAACAGCGGCTAAGAATTTATTTCTTAGCCGCTGTTTCTTTCTAGTGCATTATCAAAATAAAGTTAGATAACTAGAATTACCACGGTAAAGAAAAGAGAAAGGCTATGAAGATCATTATCCTAGGTGCTGGACAAGTTGGCGGTACCCTTGCTGAAAACCTGGTTGGTGAAAACAACGACATCACCATTGTCGACCGTAATGCTGACCGACTTCGTGAACTTCAGGATAAGTACGACCTTAGGGTTGTAAACGGTTATGCCAGCCACCCAAACACACTACGTGAAGCGGGTGCGCAAGATGCCGACATGTTGGTTGCCGTAACCAACATGGATGAAACCAACATGGCTGCGTGTCAGGTTGCTTTCTCTCTTTTCAATACGCCGAACCGAATTGCTCGTATTCGCTCTCCTCAATACCTAGAAGAGAAAGAAGCGTTATTCAAATCAGGTGCCATCCCAGTCGATCACCTGATCGCACCCGAAGAGCTAGTGACCAGCTACATCGAGCGCCTGATTCAATACCCAGGCGCACTGCAGGTTGTGAGCTTTGCTGAACAGAAGGTTAGCCTAGTAGCAGTAAAAGCCTACTACGGTGGTCCACTGGTTGGTAACGCATTGTCTGCTTTGCGTGAGCACATGCCGCACATTGATACCCGTGTTGCCGCTATTTTCCGTCAAGGTCGCCCTATTCGTCCACAAGGCACCACCATCATTGAAGCCGATGATGAAGTGTTCTTCGTCGCAGCGAGTAACCACATCCGCTCAGTAATGAGTGAGCTACAGCGCCTAGAGAAACCGTACCGCCGCATCATGATTGTCGGTGGTGGTAACATTGGTGCAAGCTTGGCAAAACGCCTTGAGCAGAGCTACAGTATCAAGCTTATCGAGCGCAGCTACACTCGCGCCGAGAAGCTGTCTGAAGAATTAGAAAACACCATCGTATTCTGTGGTGATGCCGCCGATCAAGAGCTGCTGACCGAAGAGAATATCGATCAAGTTGATGTGTTCATCGCCCTAACCAATGAAGATGAAACCAACATCATGTCAGCCATGCTGGCGAAGCGAATGGGTGCCAAGAAGGTAATGGTACTGATTCAGCGTGGTGCTTACGTAGACCTTGTTCAGGGTGGTGTGATTGATATTGCTATCTCGCCACAGCAAGCGACCATTTCTGCGCTGCTTACTCACGTTCGTCGTGCTGATATCGTAAACGTATCCTCTCTACGTCGCGGCGCTGCAGAGGCGATCGAAGCGATTGCTCACGGTGACGAAACCACCTCTAAAGTGGTTGGCCGAGCGATTGGCGACATCAAGCTACCACCGGGCACCACTATTGGTGCGATTGTTCGCGGAGAAGAAGTACTTATCGCGCACGATAGAACCGTAATCGAACAAGATGACCACGTAGTGATGTTCCTAGTGGACAAGAAATACGTACCTGATGTTGAGTCTCTATTCCAACCGAGCCCGTTCTTCTTATAGCCTTGTTCTCGTAAGTATCTTCTCGCAACCTTCTTCTTGTGAGAACGACGCTTCGGCACAAAGCGATGGTCTATTAAGCTATGGTCAACTTTCGTCCGATATTATTAGTGATAGGGTTAGTGTTATCAAAACTCGCCCTTTTCATGTACATCCCCACATTGGTTGCCTTTTTCACAGGCACCGGTGGCTTCCTCGAGTTTGGTCAATCGGTAGTGATCACGCACATTGTGGCGTTCATCTGCTTGAGCTTAGGGCGCTCCGCTAAGTTCCGACTTGGGGTGCGGGACATGTTCCTGATCACCTCTCTGGTATGGACGATAGCCAGTGCCTTTGCTGCACTGCCGTTTGTCTTCATCAACCACATCAGCTTCACTGACGCCTATTTTGAAACCATGTCTGGTATCACCACAACAGGCTCAACCGTATTAAGCAGCTTAGACAGCATGGCACCAAGCATTCTGTTGTGGCGTTCTATATTGCAATGGTTAGGTGGCATCGGCTTCATCGTTATGGCGGTAGCGGTTCTGCCAATGCTCAACGTCGGTGGTATGCGCCTGTTCCAAACCGAATCATCCGACTGGTCAGATAAAAGCAGCCCACGAGCAAAAACGGTCGCGAAGAACATCGTGGCGGTTTATCTGGTTCTGACTGGCTTGTGCATCATTAGCTATCTCTTTGCAGGCATGGGCATCTTTGACGCGATCAATCATGCCTTCACAACACTGTCTACGGGTGGTTACTCAACATCAGATGGCTCGATGAACCACTTCTCTAACAGTGCTCACTGGGTGGGAACCCTGTTCATGTTCCTTGGTGGTCTGCCGTTCCTACTGTTCGTTAGCGCACTGCGTGGCAGAAAACTCTCAATCCTCTACAAAGACGCGCAAGTGAGAGGCTTCACCTATCTATTCTTAGTCACCAGTGCCGTGATATCGACATGGTTGGTGGTTAGAGATGGCTACACGGTCATGGATGCGATGCGTGTTTCGATGTTCAATATTGTGTCCGTAGTTACCACTACCGGTTTTGGCTTAGAAGACTTCACCGCGTGGGGTGCACTGCCAACGACCTTGTTTGCGTTTCTAATGATGTCGGGCGCGTGCTCAGGTTCAACCTCTGGCGGTATCAAAATCTTCCGCTTCCAGATCGCGATGACCATGCTTCACAAACAGATGATGAAGTTGATCCACCCATCAGGTGTCTTTGTTCAACGCTATAACCAACGCCCCGTTAATGACGACATTGTGCGTTCACTGGTCGCATTTGGTTTGATGTTCTTTATTACGATTATCTTAATTGCAGGTGGCTTGAGCGCGATGGGGCTTGATCCTGTGACCAGTATATCTGGTGCTATCACAGCCGTTGCCAACGTGGGCCCAGGCATGGGCAGCGTGATCGGTCCAACCGGGAACTTTGCTCCACTGCCCGACGCTGCTAAATGGTTGCTAAGCTTAGGAATGCTGATGGGGCGACTCGAGATACTGACGCTCATTGTTCTATTTTTCCCAGCCTTTTGGCGACGCTAATTGCACGAATATTTAAGGAAACAGAGATGAAATCATACCTACTTATCGCAAGCGCACTGCTAAGCAGTTCAGCCTTCGCCGACCAAATGGTAACTCTTCAAGATGGAAAACAGATACTGCTGAAAGATGACTTTACTTGGCAGTACGTGGCAGAGAAGCAAGCGGAAGAAGTAGCGACAACATCAGAGATCGCCGTACCTGTCGCAGCAGCGCCTGTTGTGGCAGTTCCAGTTGCGACTAACGTGCGTGGCACTACGATTGTGGTTAATAGTAAAAAGCCAAGCTTACAGCTGTCTCAGTCAGGAGTGGATGTTGTACTGGGTGCAAGTCGCTATGAAGATGGTGAGCTTATCATTCCGACAGCCATCACTAACCAAGGCACTCAAGCGGTCATTTTGGTATCACTTAACATCAGCGTATTTACTGCAGAAGGTGAGTTGTTGGCAGAAGAAGAAGTTGCTGTGTGGAAATCAATCAAACGAATGGCCGACACATACCTACGACCAAAGACGGGTGAAGAAGGCAAGCTCATCAAGCTCGACCTAGAACAACACCCTGAATATCAGATTAAAGCTGAGATTACTGAGGTACTGGCTCGCTAAACCGGAGTCACGTACAAATAAATAGCGAAGAAATGGCAAGCGCAGCCCGCCAACACAAACAAATGCCAGATGGCATGATTGTAAGGGATGCGTTTTGCCACATAGAAAATCACACCCAACGAGTAAATCACGCCACCGAGTGCTAGTAGCACCAAACCACCCATCTCGATATTCATCGCCAGTTGATAAACCACAATCAGCGATAACCAACCCATCGCCAAGTAAGTCACCAATGACAAACGCTTAAATCGGTAGACGAAGGCAATCTTCATAATGATTCCGACTAGCGCGATACCCCAAATCACTGCCATCAAACCCATCGCCAATGGTGTTCTTAAACTCACCAATAAAAATGGCGTGTAACTGCCCGCGATCAATAAGTAGATCGCACAGTGATCGAGAGTTTTCAGTAATCGCTTGGTCTTTTCTGTGGTGATCGAGTGATAAAGCGTGGAAGCGAGAAAGAGTAGGATAATACTGCTGCCATATACCGCCATACTCGCAATAGTCAGTATGTCGGCTTGATGGTCAAACGCACGAATCAGCAGCAGGACTAAACCAACCACGCCAAGCACAACACCCAAGCCATGGGTTATCGCATTGGCGCGTTCTTCGATGTCACTGTATTCGCTCGCCGATGATGCAGACATGATTATCCTACTAGAGTAAATGTTCGATTTGCCTAGTATTGCACATTAAGCTTACACGTGTAAGCTTAAATTTTTATGACATCTTTTATGACATTAATAACGCCTAAACGGTGTGATGAAGCTAAGGTCTCTAAAGCTACAGAACCAAAGAGCTAACTAAGATGCGTTGTCTAGATACTCAAGTACCATCTTGCCCGCATCTTGTGGTGACGTATCCAATGGCACACTCAATTGACGCTGCAGTTGGCCAATGCCTAACAAGCTCGCCAACATGCCTTTTGCACCATCGCGATTACGGTCTATCTCAAACCACAACTTAAGCTCGGTTTCATCACGATGAGCAACCACTTCCAGTTCACGCCAGCGGCCATGATATGGACCAGTGGTAGGGACAAACTCAAACTCTTGAACAAATGGCAGTTCAAAGCCCTCTACTGCTTCGCACTCAACTTGGCGAATGCGTAAACCTTGAGCTTCTAGTTCATTAAAAATACCATCAAGAAGTGCATCTGGGCGAACCGTTAAAATATCCTTATCCGATGGATCAATCGCCATCGCAATATCGAGCCCGGTTTCTAGCCACACCTTTGAATCACCAATCGTGACAGGTGTGTTCAGCGGGACATCAAACTCACATTCAAAATCACGGGTTTCACCCGGCTGAATAACAAAGGCATACGGCAGGCTCCATTTGGCCAACGAGTATGTCTGGTGCATTCGACGTGTTTGACCGCCCTCTTGCCTTTGCGAATTCATAGTAATTTCTTTGACGTAACGACAGCACAAGTTGAGATCGATATTGTCGATCTCTTGTGGCTGAGCGCCACCATAGACATGCACAATAATGCTCGCCTTCTTGCCTGGATAAAGCACTTCCTGTTGCAATACAGAATCCACCTTGGCAGATCCAATTCCAAAACTTGCTAACGTTTTCTTTAAGAACGACATATGCACCTCCTTTAAAGCATCATCTTAAGCCTGAAAGAGGTTCAAACTCAAATATACTGCTCACACTATTTTAGCTCTAATATCGTCTATTTATCACTCAGGCGTCGATCGATAACTTAGATAGTGATAATCTAAGCCTTGATATGCATGCATATCATTATCCTGATTTATTCTTCGGATTGGCGAAAGCCAGACGAGTGACGCTTCAAGCAATTGAGGTGGAGCTCATGGTAAATCAGGCCATTAGATTGGCAATGGATATGCCTGACCGTTAGGTAAATTAATGCGCCCAACAGCTGTCAGGTTCTCGCACACCAACCGTAGTGCGATGCGTCGTCGTAGTGGCTTTGTTGCTGCTCCAACGGCTAAGAAATTGGCTCCTACAATGACTCTAGTTGAGAAGACTGCTTTATTAGCACCGACTACAACGAAAGTGATTAAAGCCGCTTAACAAAAAGCGCAGTTTTTACTGCGCTTTTTTCTTGCCCGCTCCCATCTTGAAATGTGTTTACACATTGGTATTCCCTACCCGATTTGATACCTTAGCCACAAATCATTATAAAATTTGTGGAGAAATAAAGTATGAAGTGTCACCGCATTGAAGAACTGCTTGAACTGATGGAGCCTGAGTGGCAGAAAGATCAAGAGCTTAACCTATTAGAGTTCATCATTAAGCTATCAAAAGAAGCGGGCTACCAAGGCAAGCTTGAAGAACTGACTGACGATGTTCTTATCTATCACCTAAAAATGCGCAACAGCGAAAAAGATGAGATGATCCCGGGCCTGAAAAAAGACCAAGAAGATGATTTCAAAACCGCAATTCTAAAAGCACGTGGCCTTCTTTAGTCGCCCGTTAGTTTAGAGCTCAATTGCCGTATAGATAAAACACTCAATTTTAAAAAGCGACCACCAGGTCGCTTTTTTGTTTCTGTTCGCTATTTTTTCGTAACAACTGTTATGACTTTTGTTGTTAAAGGTTGATAGCGTTAAAGAAATGAGAACAAGATTGTCGTTATAATCGCCATCCATAAGAATCTTCTAAAATAATAAGAGTGAGTGCGATAACAACAAATGCACCAAGCTCAATTTCAACAGGTTCTCTAAACCATACTTTCAAGTAATGTCGTCATGCCCGACTTAACCGGGCAAACAAGCCACAAAAAGGATAGTCCATGAGTCAGGATAAAATCGATATCAAAGATGTGACTCCTAAAACCTTTAACCCGAAAACACATAAAGGTAATGGAGATCGATTTAACCCAAGTAACCGAATCTATGTTCGAGAAAGCAAAGGTAAATTCCAACAACTGCGTCGCTATGGCGGTTGGTTCTTACTTTTACTTTTTGCGCTTATCCCATGGATTCCCTTTGGTGAACGTCAAGCGATCTTGCTCGATATCGGCAGCCAACAGTTCAACTTCTTTGGCACCACCTTATACCCGCAAGATCTGACCCTACTCGCGATCCTATTTATGATTGCCGCGTTTGGCCTGTTTTTCATAACCACCTTCTTAGGCCGTGTCTGGTGTGGCTATTTATGCCCACAAACCGTCTGGACCTTCATGTATATCTGGTTCGAAGAGAAGCTAGAAGGCGCTGCCAATAAGCGAAGAAAACAAGACTCGGGCAAACTGACGAGCAATTTAATCCTCAGAAAAACCCTCAAACACATTGCGTGGTGGGCGATTGCCATTGCGACGGGCTTAACCTTTGTTGGTTACTTCATCCCAATCAAAGAGTTAGTGGTTGGCTTCTTTACCTTTAACTCGTCTTTCTGGCCGGTGTTTTGGGTACTGTTCTTTGCTGGATGTACTTATGCCAATGCGGGTTGGATGCGTTCAATTGTTTGTCTGCACATGTGTCCTTACGCGCGTTTCCAGTCGGCAATGTTCGATAAAGACACCTTCATCGTTGGTTACAACACAGAACGTGGTGAAAGCCGTGGCCCTCGCTCTCGTAAAGCCGATCCAAAAGAGCTTAGTCTAGGCGACTGTATTGACTGTAATCTGTGTGTACAAGTGTGCCCTACGGGTATCGATATCCGTGACGGCCTGCAATACGAGTGTATTAACTGCGGCGCGTGTATTGATGCCTGTGACAACACGATGGAGCGTATGGGCTATGAGAAAGGCCTGATCAATTACACCACCGAGCACAGACTTGAAGGTCACTCGACCAAGGTAATGCGTCCCAAGCTGTTGGGCTATGGCGCTATCTTGATCGTGATGCTGGGCTTGTTCTTCGCCCAAATCGCGAGCGTTGATCCTGCCGGCCTAAGTGTTCTGCGTGACCGAAACCAACTGTTTAGAGTCAATAACCAAGGGTTGGTTGAAAACACCTACACCTTGAAAGTGATCAACAAGACTCAACAAGAGCAAGAGTACAAACTCGATGTTAGCGGACTGCCCGATTCTATCTGGTATGGTAAACAGACGATTACTGTCGATCCAGGCGAGGTTTTGAACCTACCTATCAGTTTGGGCGCCGACCCAGAAAAACTGAGCTCACCAGTTTCGACAATTCAGTTTATACTCTCGGATAATGAAGAGTTTACGATGGAAGTCGAAAGCCGCTTTATCAAGAAGCTCTGATACCCGCACCGTAGTGCTTGGTATAACAACCCAATAAATGGAAAAAGGCTCAGTAATGAGCCTTTTTTATTCTATGACGATGCAAGCCTTTAACTTTGATAACCTGACTCCTGACTTCATGTGGTACGCACTGGAGAGCATCGGATTTCGCGCTGAATCCGGGCTTCTCGCTCTCAACAGTTACGAAAACCGTGTCTATCAGTTCACCGATGAAGACCGTAAGCGCTACGTCGTTAAGTTTTACCGTCCACAACGCTGGAACAAGGCACAGATCCAAGAAGAGCATGACTTCGCACTCGAGCTTATCGAACAAGAGATGCCGGTTGCGCCTCCAATGCGAATCAACGGTGCAACCTTACATGAATACCAAGGCTACCTATTTGCACTATTTGAAAGTGTTGGCGGCAGACAGTATGAAGTTGACAATCTAGATCAATTGGAAGGCGTAGGACGCTTTCTTGGTCGTATTCATAAAGCCAGCGCGGGAAGAACATTCCAGCATCGCCCGACCATCAGCTTAGATGAATACCTTTATCAGCCACGTAAGATTCTAGAGAACTCTCAGTTTATCCCGACGCACCTAGAAAATGCCTTCTTCAATGACGTTGACCTTCTGATCAAAGAGCTAGAGAGCCAGTGGCCGAGCAACATTGAGAATATCCGCCTGCACGGTGACTGCCACCCTGGCAATATTTTGTGGCGCGATGGGCCAATGTTCGTCGATCTTGATGACGCTCGTAACGGCCCTGCGATACAAGATCTGTGGATGCTGCTCAATGGCGAGCGCCAAGATAAGCTGATGCAACTGGATATTTTGCTAGAGAGTTACCAAGAGTTTTGCGATTTTAATACCGCACAACTGAAACTAATCGAACCACTACGCGGTCTACGTATGGTGCATTACATGGCATGGTTGGCGAAACGATGGCACGATCCTGCGTTTCCTCTGGCCTTCCCGTGGTTTAATGATCCGAAATATTGGGAGCAACAAGTACTTGCTTGTAAAGAGCAAATTGCTACCCTGCAAGAGCCACCACTTTCGTTAATGCCTCAGTGGTAACAGCAATCGCAACATACAACTAGATAAAAATTCAAACATAATGGAGATTGGATAAATGAAAAAGCTATTCGCATTTTTCTCATTGATCATGTTGAGCCTTACCGCTCACGCTGCGAAATTTAACGAAGGTGAACACTACAAAGTTCTCGACCTAGAAGCATCAAAAAAACCAATGGTGACAGAGTTCTTCTCTTTTTACTGCCCACACTGTAATAGCTTTGAGCCAATCATCCAGCAGCTAAAACAACAGCTACCTAAAGACGCTAAGCTACAGAAGAACCATGTTTCATTCATGGGTGGCAACATGGGTCTGCCAATGAGCAAAGCTTACGCGACAATGATTGCACTGAAAGTTGAAGATAAAATGGTGCCAGTGATGTTTAACCGCATCCACACAATGAACAAGCCACCACGTGATGAAGAAGAACTGCGTCAAATCTTCCTAGACGAAGGCGTTGATGCGAAGAAATTCGATGCTGCGTATAACGGCTTTGCTGTAGATTCTATGGTTCGTCGCTTCGACAAAGCATTCAAAGACAGCGGCCTTTCAGGTGTACCCGCTGTTGTGGTTAACAACCGCTACCTAGTAGAAGCTCAAGGTATCAACTCTCTTGATGAGTACTTCGAGCTCGTGAACTTCTTATTAAAGAAGTAAGCCATTGATGAAAGGAAGCTTCGGCTTCCTTTTTTTTGCTAGTTCAAAAATCATTATTGATAAATAATTAACCTGGAAGTTTAAAGCTTTACTGCTATTAATAACCCGTCCTAAGAACCGGTGGGCAAGGAGCCCTTGAATGAAAATAAAAATAACTCTCTTGGCATTGAGCGTTGCGGCTTCTCCCGCTTTTGCCAAGCTTGCAGACCAACAAGGTTTCAGTGGTGAAATCTCTCTCAATACCGGGGTTACCTCTTCCACCTCGAACTTTAATACCGATGCTGATAGCAATCTTTCATCCACAGATCAGAAGGCTTCTTCGGAAAGCTCTTTTCTGGTTGCTCCTTTAGGTAGTGTTGCTTATACCTTTGGTGAAAAGCTAAACCATCAGGTATACACAGGTACCGCGCGAGATGATGTAGCAACAGGTACTGTAGTTCTCGAAGTCGGTTACAAATACCAACTTGAGTCAGGCATGGTGATCGACGCTTCACTGCTGCCAACCATTATGTCTGGTGAAACTTGGGCTGATCCATACAACACCACATCAGCTCGCACCAAGACCGATGAAACTGGCAATGCGTTTCGTTTGAAGCTAAGCAACATTGCGGGCTCAGCTTTCTCGCTAGACATGGCCTATGCGACCAAAGATGTCGACAAGGATGATATTCAAGATCAAGAGCTCAAACGAGATGCCAATACTCTCTACTTGAAAGGTCAATATCGCCTGCCACTTAGTCGTACCATGATGCTTATTCCATCCGTCATCTATCAAACACGTGATGCTGATGGTAAAGCTGAATCTTACGACCAATTCGGTGGTGAGGTAAGCTTGTTTGGTGGCATGGGGCGTCACAAGTACGCACTAACAGCGGGTTACAACCAACGCTCTTACGATGCGAGCAACCCGATCTACGACAAGAAACGCAGCGACGACAATATCAACCTATTCGCCGCCTATGAGTATGATCAATTCATGGATTGGGAAAACTGGTCGTTTATTTCACTGGCAGGCTACGGCACCAGCGACTCGAACATTACCTTCTACGACGAGTCTCAATATATAGTTTCAGTTGGCTTGAACTACAAGTTCTAACCTTAGCGAGTATGAACTGCAATCCAACGAAAGCCTGCATCTAAGCAGGCTTTTTCTGCTTGCTAGACAGCTTGAGCCGTGAGTTGTTTCAGCAAGCGATCCATCGCGCGATAGCCTAGCGCTTCTGATAGATGTTTCTTTTCGATCTGCTCGTTACCGTCAAGGTCGGCAATGGTTCGTGCCACCTTAATAATTCGATGATAAGCACGAATCGATAAACCCAAGCGATGTAGTGCTGTCTCAAGAAACTCTGCATCTTCGCGTCGCAGTGGGCAATACTTCTCAATTTCTCGGCTACCTAACAGTGCATTCGATTTATGGTTGCGAGATAGCATTAACTCTCGCGCCTGCCTAACCCTTTGCTTAACTACTTGAGTGGTTTCACCGCGATCACCGCCTTCGGCCAACATTCCTTTTGGCAACAGAGGTATCTCCAATGACATATCGAACCTATCCAGCAAGGGCCCAGATAAGCGATTGAGGTAACGCAGGATGATCTGTGGGTTGGCGCGCGCCTGGTTACCTTCGTAATAACCCGTTGGACTTGGGTTAAGTGCACCGACCAATTGAAAACGCGCAGGAAAACGAGTCTTGCCCGCAGCACGGGAGATAATGATCTCGCCCGACTCTAGTGGCTCTCGTAATGAATCAAGCACCTTGCGCTCAAACTCCGGCATCTCATCTAAGAACAATAAGCCGTTATGCGCTAAAGAGATCTCTCCGGGGCGAGGCACCGAACCACCACCCACTAATGCCGCCATTGAACTGGAATGGTGAGGAGAGCGAAAAGGTCGTTGCTTCCAGTTGTATTGATTGATTTCTTGTTGCGTTAACGAGGCCACCGACGCGGTTTCCATCGCTTCGTCATCACTCATTTCAGGTAATAGGTCACGCAGTCGAGAAGCGAGCATAGTTTTTCCGGTTCCGGGTGGGCCAAGAAACAATAAGTTATGATTCCCAGCAGCGGCTATCTCTAGAGCTCGCTTGCCTTGTTGTTGGCCGATAATATCTTGTAGGTCGCGAAGCACTGAAACATCAGCCTGATGATGTTCCGTTCTATATAGCCCAAGCTGAGCCTGTCCACACATGTCAGCACAAACCTCCAACAAGGTTTGTGCAGATTTATGCGCTCCCTTGCCCACCAGCGCAGCCTGATCACCGTTATGATGTGGGACAACTAAGCATCGCTCTACACTGTCGGCGGCTAACGTCGCAGGCAAAACGCCCTTTACCGAGCGAAGTTCTCCTGACAATGCCAACTCACCGATAAATTCATGTTGAGCTATTTTTGATGTCGGAAGCTGATCTGACGCCACCAAAATCCCAAGCGCGATGGGCAGGTCAAAACGGCCACCTTCTTTGGGCAAATCGGCTGGGGCGAGATTAACCGTGATTCTTTTCGATGGAAACTCAAAGCGAGAATTGATGATCGCGCTTCTCACTCGATCTTTAGATTCCTTGACCGTTGTTTCAGGTAGACCCACCAGCGTGAAGCCAGGCATTCCGTTGCTTATATGCACCTCAACGGTCACTTCTGGCGCCTCTACACCCACACTAGCTCGGCTATGAATTATCGCGAGTCCCATAACTTTCCTTTGTCTTTGATTTAAAAGTATTCGCTCTGGATATTCGTTGCTCACCAAAGCGATAAGGTTGTTATATAGCTTGGTGGAATGGTATTTTAATGTGAAAAAAGAATGACATTTCCCTTGTCATGCGGCAGATTTGTGTGATAACACTAGAGATGTAGACATTTACTGAAGACAATAAACGAGAAAACTCGAATTTTATGATTTTTAACGCTCGCATTTACGCACTGATTAACCTGATTATCGTAGTCATTATTAAGACTGCGCGGGGGCGAGTGGGAAGAAAGTAACCACGAATTAGAAAAAACCCCCGCACTGACAAGTCCGGGGGTTTTTTCTAATTTAAACATTCGATTTTTATATTTTTGAGCATTTTCGGCTTTGCCGATTTACAGGAAGAATGGGAGCACAAGATGTGCAGAGACAAAGGAAACAGTTACCAAAATAAAGGTAATACGGGAGAATTCCGATGAAAGGCGCAGAACTAGTCGTATCCGCACTCAAGCAACAAGGAATTGAGACCGTATTTGGTTACCCCGGTGGTGCCATCATGCCAATCTACGATGCACTCTATGACGGCGGGGTTGAACATATCCTATGTCGCCATGAGCAAGGCGCCGCTATGGCCGCGATCGGCATGGCTAGAGCAACACAAGATGTCGCTGTTTGTATGGCAACCTCGGGACCAGGTGCAACCAACCTAGTCACTGGCCTTGCTGATGCCTTTATGGATTCAATCCCATTGGTTGCTATCACAGGTCAGGTTGCAAGTTCCCACATTGGTACCGATGCATTCCAAGAAATGGATGTGATTGGTATGTCTCTGTCATGTACTAAACACAGCTACCTAGTAACTGATATTGAAGAGCTAGCTCCAACCCTCGCTGAAGCGTTTGTGGTAGCAAAGTCTGGCCGCCCTGGCCCGGTTATCGTCGATATCGCTAAAGACGTTCAACTAGCAGAAGCACCTGTTAACGCTCTTCCTGAATTTACTCCACCCGCAATTCCTGTTGCGACAACTGATGCCATTGAACAGGCACAGTACTTTTTGTCTCAAGCGACCCGTCCTGTTTTATACGTAGGTGGTGGTGTTCAACTTGCTAAAGCAACCGATGCGGTTCGTGAGTTTTTACGCCTAAACCCAATGCCAGCAGTAAGCACACTGAAAGGCTTGGGCACTATCGAACGTGACGACCCACACTACCTTGGCATGCTGGGTATGCACGGCACTAAAGCCGCTAACCTTGTGGTTCAAGAGAGTGACCTGTTGATTGTTGTCGGTGCTCGTTTTGATGACCGAGTAACTGGCAAACTCGATACCTTTGCGCCGCATGCTAAGGTTATCCATATCGATATCGATGCCGCTGAGTTCAGCAAACTGCGTCTTGCCAATGCGCCAATTCGCGGTGACATCAACAAGATCATGCCTCAACTAGAGCTAAGCCAAGACATCTCCTCTTGGGTTCATCACTCTGAAGGTCTTCGTAGCTCATTCAAATGGCGTTACGACCACCCTGGTGATCTGATTTTTGCTCCACTGCTGTTGAAGCAACTGTCAGACATGATGCCAGCAAGCTCTATCGTATCGACTGATGTGGGCCAACACCAAATGTGGGCAGCTCAGCACATTCAGCCTCGCGATCCACAGAACTTCATTACCTCTGCCGGTTTAGGCACCATGGGCTTTGGCTTGCCAGCTGCAATGGGTGCTTCGGTTGGGCGTCCTGATGACCAATCTATTCTTATCTCTGGTGATGGCTCGTTCATGATGAACGTGCAAGAGCTTGGCACGCTGAAACGCCGCCAAATCCCAGTGAAGATGGTACTTCTTAACAACTCTCGCTTGGGTATGGTTCGCCAATGGCAATCGTTGTTCTTCGATGGCCGCCATAGTGAAACTATCCTAGATGACAACCCAGACTTCGTAATGCTAGCGAAAGCGTTCGATATCCCGGGTAAAACCATCACGCGTAAAGAAGAAGTAGAACCAGCACTAAAAGAGATGCTAGAGAGCAAAACCGCCTACCTACTTCATGTTCTTATCGATGAAGAAGAGAACGTATGGCCACTAGTACCGCCAGGTGCTTCAAACAGTGAGATGTTGGAGAACACATAACATGAAAAGATACCTATTAGACATCAAAGCCGATGATAAGCCTGTACTACTAGAGCGTGTTCTTCGTGTTATCCGCCACCGTGGCTTTATTGTTAAGCAAGTCGCGGGCACTCAAAACCACGAAAGCAAAGTGGCGAGTGTTGAGATCATTGTCGACAGTGACCGTCCGATCTCTTTCTTAGTCAATCAAATCGAAAAGCTGTGGGATGTGCGTACCGTTGACGTTATCTCTATCAGTCGTAATGAATTGCCAAACAACAACTTACAACAAAAGATAAACGCATAAGGAACCACAAACATGACAGCTAAAACGGCAGACTATATTTGGTTTAACGGTGAGATGGTTCCTTGGGCAGAGGCGAACGTTCACGTCCTGACTCACGCAATGCACTACGGTACTTCCGTATTTGAAGGTGTTCGTTGCTACAACACACCAAAGGGTCCGGTTATTTTCCGTCACCCTGAGCACGCTAAGCGCCTAAAAGACTCAGCAAAAATCTACCGCTTCCCTATTCCTTACACTGAGGAAGAAATTATGGAAGCGACTCGCGAAACGCTACGTCAAAATAAGCTAGAGTCAGCGTACATCCGCCCTCTCGGCTTTGTTGGTAACGTAGGTTTGGGCGTATGCCCTCCAGAAAACACTGAGATGGAACTTATCATCGCTGCTTTCCCTTGGGGTTCTTACCTAGGTGAAGAAGCGCTAGAGAATGGCGTAGACGCAATGATCTCAAGCTGGAACCGTGCCGCTCCAAACACCATCCCAACCGCTGCTAAAGCGGGTGGTAACTACCTATCTTCACTGCTCGTTGGTGGTGAAGCGCGTCGTCATGGTTACGATGAAGGTATCGCTCTAAGTGTTGATGGTTACCTTTCTGAAGGGGCTGGTGAAAACATCTTTGTAGTGCGCAATGGCGTGCTATCGACACCACCAGCGACCAGTGCAATCCTGCCGGGCATCACGCGTGATTCGATCATGACACTAGCAAAAGACATGGGTTATGAGATCCGTGAAGAGAATATTGCTCGTGAAGCGCTATACCTTGCTGATGAAGTCTTCATGACAGGCACAGCAGCGGAAATCGTTCCGGTTCGCAGCGTAGACAAAATTACAGTAGGTGAAGGCAAACGCGGCCCTATCACTGAAAAAGTTCAAGCGGCTTACTTTGGTTTATTCAATGGTACCACTGAAGATAAATGGGGCTGGTTAGATTACGTTTATCCAGAAAACCACGCTTCAGAAAGCCAAACACAATCAACTAAGTAAGCAACAGCCAAGTATTTATAAGGATTTAAGCAATGCCAATCTATCGTTCAGCAACAACTACCCACGGACGCAACATGGCTGGTGCGCGCGCTTTATGGCGTGCAACTGGCGTTAAAGATGATGACTTCGGTAAGCCAATCATCGCAGTTGTAAACTCGTTCACTCAATTCGTACCAGGCCACGTTCACCTTAAAGATATGGGTCAACTGGTTGCTGGTGAAATCGAGAAAGCGGGCGGTATCGCTAAAGAATTCAACACCATCGCAGTCGATGATGGTATCGCAATGGGCCACGGCGGCATGCTGTACTCACTGCCATCACGTGAGCTTATCGCGGATTCAGTAGAATACATGGTCAATGCACACTGTGCGGATGCGATGGTGTGTATCTCGAACTGTGACAAAATCACTCCGGGAATGATGATGGCAGCAATGCGCCTTAACATCCCAGTGATCTTTGTATCAGGCGGCCCAATGGAAGCGGGTAAAACCAAGCTTTCAGATCAGATCATCAAGCTCGACCTTGTTGACGCAATGATCCAAGGTGCCGATCCAACGATTTCTGATGAGCAAAGTGAGCAAGTAGAACGTTCTGCATGTCCAACATGTGGTTCTTGTTCAGGTATGTTCACGGCTAACTCAATGAACTGTCTAACTGAAGCGCTTGGTCTATCTCAGCCTGGTAACGGCTCTATGCTAGCAACCCACGCTGACCGTGAAGAGCTATTCATCAATGCAGGTAAACGCATCGTTGACCTAACTAAGCGTTACTACGAGCAAGACGACGAATCAGCACTGCCACGCAACATCGCTAACCGCGCAGCCTTTGATAATGCAATGGCGCTAGATATCGCGATGGGCGGTTCAAGTAACACAGTACTTCACCTTTTAGCGGCAGCTCAAGAAGGTGAGATTGATTTTGATATGGGTGATATCGACGAGATGTCTCGCCGTGTTCCACACCTATGTAAAGTTGCGCCTTCAACACCTAAGTACCACATGGAAGACGTTCACCGCGCTGGTGGTGTAATGGCTATCCTAGGTGAGCTTGATCGTGCAGGTCTACTGAACAACCAAACACGCACTGTACTTGGCCTAAGCATGCAAGAGCAGCTAGCTCAATACGACATCATGCAAACAGAAGATGAAGCCGTGCTTAAGTTCTTCCGCGCTGGCCCTGCTGGCATTCGTACTACCAAAGCCTTCTCACAAGATTGTCGTTGGGATCGCCTTGATGATGACCGCGTCGATGGTTGTATCCGTACCAAAGAGAACGCATTCAGCCAAGAAGGTGGTCTAGCGGTACTTTCAGGTAACATCGCGGTTGATGGTTGTATCGTTAAGACCGCGGGTGTTGATGAAGAAAACCTTAAATTCCAAGGCCCTGCAATCGTATTCGAAAGCCAAGATACGGCAGTAGACGGCATCTTAGCGGGTAAAGTAAAAGCAGGTGAAGTGGTTGTTATTCGTTACGAAGGTCCTAAAGGTGGTCCGGGCATGCAAGAAATGCTCTACCCAACGACTTACCTAAAATCTATGGGTCTAGGTAAATCTTGTGCTCTTCTAACTGACGGACGTTTCTCTGGTGGTACATCAGGTTTGTCTATCGGTCACGCGTCTCCAGAAGCTGCAAGTGGCGGTGTGATTGGTCTAGTAAACACTGGCGATATCATCACTATCGACATCCCTAGCCGCTCAATCACACTTGATGTGCCTGAAGCAGAACTTGAAGCACGTCGCGTTAAACAAGATGCACTAGGCTGGAAACCAGAAAACCGCCAGCGTGAAGTGTCTTTCGCACTGAAAGCTTACGCAAGCATGGCGACCAGTGCCGACAAAGGCGCCGTGCGTGATAAGTCTAAGCTAGAGGGCTAGTCTATGAGTGATGACACGGTCAGTCCCCAAAAACAAACTGGCGCAGATTATCTGCGTCAGATCCTGAGAGCGCCAGTTTACGAAGCCGCAATCGTGACACCTCTGCAAGAGATGCCTCGCTTAAGTGCTCGCATTGGTAATCAGGTTCAGCTAAAGCGTGAAGACCGTCAGCCGGTCCACTCGTTCAAGCTACGTGGTGCCTACAACATGGTATCAAGCCTTTCAGAGCAACAGAAAGCCGCAGGTGTGATTGCTGCATCGGCGGGTAATCATGCTCAAGGTATGGCGCTGTCTGGCTCTAAGCTGGGCATTCAGACTACGATTGTGATGCCAAAAACCACACCAGACATCAAGGTTGATGCGGTACGTGGCTTTGGCGGTAACGTAGTTCTACACGGCAGCAACTTTGATGAAGCTAAAGCTGAAGCAGAACGCCTTTCCGCTGAACATGGCTACACCTTTGTGCCTCCATTCGATCACCCATTGGTGATCGCCGGACAGGGCACCATGGGTATGGAAATGCTTCAGCAAAATGGTCACATGGATTACATCTTTGTGCCTGTCGGTGGTGGTGGTTTGGCTGCGGGTGTTGCCGTGCTAGTTAAGCAATTGATGCCGGAAATAAAAGTCATCGCGGTTGAACCTGAAGATTCATCTTGCTTGAAAGCAGCACTGGATGCCGGTGAGCCAGTAGTACTGGATCAAGTCAGCATGTTTGCCGATGGCGTTGCGGTTAAGCGCATTGGTGAAGAGACATTCCGTCTGTGTCAGCAGTACATCGATGGTCACATTGCCGTGTCTAGCGATGAGATCTGCTCTGCGGTCAAAGACATCTTTGAAGACACTCGTGCGATTGCCGAGCCTTCTGGTGCGCTTGCTCTGGCTGGTTTAAAGAAGTTTGCAGAGCAGAACCAACTGCAAGGCAAACAACTGGCAACTGTACTTTCTGGTGCTAATACCAACTTCCATGGTCTGCGCTATGTGTCTGAACGTTGTGAGCTGGGTGAAAAGCGCGAAGGTCTACTTGCGGTTACTATTCCTGAGCGACAAGGTGCCTTCCTAGAGTTCTGTAATATCATTGGCGGCCGTGCTGTGACTGAGTTTAACTACCGTCATAACGATGACAGCCTAGCGAACATCTTCGTCGGTGTACGTCTCAATGGTGGACAAGAAGAACTCGATCACATCATCAACGACCTGCGTGAAGGTGGCTATCCAGTCGTCGATCTGTCTGATGATGAGATGGCAAAACTGCACATTCGTTACATGATTGGTGGCAAACCATCAAAACCATTGAAAGAACGCCTATACAGCTTTGAGTTCCCAGAGTACCCAGGTGCATTGATTAAATTCCTTGATACCTTAGGGACACACTGGAATATCAGCCTATTCAATTACCGTAACCACGGTGCCGACTACGGCCGTGTATTGTGTGGCTTTGAACTTGATGACGATGATTTGGCTCAGTTCTCAACACATCTACGAGAGCTTGGCTATCAGTGTAAAGATGAAACCGATAACCCTTCCTACAAGTTCTTCTTGTCATAAGAGTTAACGACCGAATCAAAAAGAGCGAGTATTTACTCGCTCTTTTTATTGGTGCTGATTCAACTCAAACTTGAAAAGGATCTTCTCGCTAAGATCATTAGACCGCCTTGCGATGATCCAACCAATCTTGGTGAAGTTGTTCACTCGATCCTAGGTATTTCACCATCCACTCGATCAACTTATGGTTATCGTCTTTTCGCCACACCAAACAACAATGACTCTGCGGACTCGGTTCAGGCAGTATTTTTTCCACCAGCAAGCCTTGTTCGATAATTGGCGCGGCAATGTGCCTCGGCATATAACCCACCCCTACTCCATTTTTAAGGCATTCAATTGCGCTATACCAATTGGGTAACAACAGGCGTCTTTGACTTGAGTAGTGGCCTGTGTGTCGCTTAGGGAGCACACTGGAGGTATCATCCAAGCAGATGGCTGGATATTGGCTCACGAACTCTTCATTGAGGTTCTGTTCGCGCACACACGGGTGACTTGGCGACATTACAAATGCCCAATCTAATTGCCCCATGTCTTTGACTTCAAAATCGCCACCAACTGGCACAGCTGAGGTGGCGCCAATCACGATATCCGCCCTGCCCTGTGCAATCGCTTCCCATGAGCCGTTGAATACCTCCATGTTGATCTGAAGTTCGGCAAACTCAAAGGTTTGATAGAACTCTTCAATCATCGGCTTCATCTTGTCGAGCTTCACCACATTATCGAGCGTCAGACGCAAGGTTTTCTTCCAACCTCGAGCTGCTCGACGAGTCTGGGCACTGACCTCTTCCATTTGCCTCAGTAGTGCACGCGCCTCTTCAATGAACAGTTCACCTGCCGGAGTGAGCTCAACCTTTCTCGGTAAACGCCTGAAAAGCAGCACATCCAGTTCTTGTTCGACCTGTCTGACACCATAACTGATCGCCGAGGGCACTTTGTGCAACTGCTCAGCCGCCGCGGTAAAACTGCCCAAGCGCGCTACCGTATCGAGCATTTCTAAAGAGGATTTAGAGAACATAAGCCTTCAAATTTTTTGATTGATAACCACATATTTTAGCGTTTTATTTTATCAGGTCTGAAAAATAGAATGTCAGCATAAATAAACAGGGGCTTTCACTTCTGTATATCAAACAATTTTTTTGATGATAAAAACATCACTACCTTTAGCTTAATGGCATCTTATGAATATTTCTAAATTTCAATTGGTCTACCTTGCAGTTCTTTCAATGCTTGGCTTTATTGCGACCGATATGTACCTTCCTGCATTTAAGGCAATGGAAGTTGATTTCGCAACCGGCCCAGAGCAAATAGCTCTGTCTCTAACGGTATTCCTTGGCGGTATGGCAATGGGTCAGCTTCTTTGGGGTCTGGCGAGTGACAAGTATGGTCACCGCAATACGCTGGCGGTTGGTCTTGTTATCTTTACCGCAGCTTCATTCGGCTTAGCATTCAGCACCGAGGTATGGCACCTACTGACACTACGATTCATTCAAGCGATCGGCGTATGTGCTCCAGCGGTAATCTGGCAAGCAATGGTAATCAAGCGTTACTCACAAAGTAGCAGCCAGCAAATTTTTGCAACCATCATGCCTTTGGTTGCGCTATCTCCTGCACTAGCACCTCAGCTAGGTGTGTTACTGGCAGATAACTTTGGCTGGCACAGCATCTTCATCACATTAACCTTGATGGGTGCACTGCTAGTGGCTACAACAATGGCTCAACCAAAAGAAGCGCCTGAAGTAAAACAGACATCGATTAAGACAGACATCAAGATGTTGCTTAAATCAAAGCCTTACATGGGTAATGTTTTAATGTTTGCATCAGCATCGGCAGCGTTCTTCGCTTACCTAACGGGTATGCCTGAGATCATGGCTCAACTAGGTTATGAAGCAAAAGACATCGGTTTGAGCTTTATCCCACAAACAATCGCGTTCATGGCGGGTGGTTACTTCGGTAAGCAAGCAGTGAAGAAATATGGCGATGGCGTTGTACTAAGAAACCTTATCGGTTTGTTCAGTGTAGCGGCGATGCTTATCTTTATCGCATCACAGTGGGAACTGACGTCAATCTGGCCTCTACTTGCGCCTTTCTGTTTGATTGCTGTCGCAAACGGCGCACTTTACCCAATCGTAGTAAACCGTGCTCTATCAAGCGCTAAACAAAGCCCAGCAACAGCTGCTGGTCTACAAAACAGCCTGCAAATCAGTATCAGTGGCCTATCAAGTGCATTGGTCGCGGCAATGGCTAGCCAAGCACTAAGCGCGACGGGTATTGCCGTTGTGATCTGTTTGGGTGCGTTGTGGGTTGGCTATATTGTTTCGAACAAAGAGCTTTCTGAACACTTCGCGACACCTGACAACTCTCGAGTAGTCGCTGACGAGAAACAAGACTAGTTTCTAAGTTAACGAAAACAAAAAAGAGCGAGATTACTCGCTCTTTTTTTATATCTAGATAAATAAGAAAAAGCCAGTAGCGGTACTACTGACTTTCATTTAAATCATCTTATTTATTAAGAGACTACTTTTTCTTAGTCGGACGCTGCCAGTCAGCAATCTTACGTTCTTTCGCACGGCTGATAACCAGCTCATTTTCCAACACATCACGCGTCACTGTAGAGCCAGCACCAACCGTCGCACCATTACCAATCGTAACAGGCGCTATTAATTGACTATCTGAACCAACAAACACGTCATCACCAATAATGGTCTTAAATTTATTCGCCCCATCGTAGTTACAAGTAATTGCACCCGCACCCACGTTTACGCGCTGACCAATTTCAGCATCCCCAAGATAAGTCAGGTGGTTGGCTTTAGAGCCTTCGCCAAGGCGAGTGTTCTTCACTTCAACAAAGTTACCGACGTGCGAGTTATTACGCATGTCAGCGCCAGGACGTAGACGAGTAAAAGGACCAACCGTACAGTCTTCACCGACCGTTGCACCTTCAATTACGCTGTATGGACGCACGATGGTGTTGTCATCGATCTCACAGTCTTTCAAGACACAACCGGTGCCGATAACCACGTTGTCGCCAATGCTTACGCTGCCTTCGATGATAACATTAGTATCAATCTCAACATCCATACCGCACTGCAGTTCACCACGCAGATCAAAACGGCTTGGGTCACGAAGCATTACGCCTTGCTTCAATAGCTTATCTGCTTGCTCAGCTTGGTAAGCGCGCTCTAGACGAGCAAGTTGAGAGCGGTCATTCACGCCTTCCACTTCAATAGGGCTTACTGGATGTACTGCTTCAACCGCACGACCTTCGTCGTGAGCCGCTGCGATAACGTCAGTCAGGTAATATTCGCCCTGTGCGTTGTCGTTACTTAGACCAGACAACCAGCGCTTCAGATCGCCACCTGTCGCCACCATAACACCAGTGTTGATCTCTTTGATAAGCTTCTGCTCATCCGTTGCATCTTTCTGCTCAACGATAGCCACAACAGGGCCATTACGACGAATAATGCGACCGTATCCCATTGGGTTGTCTAGCACGACCGTAAGTAGCGCGATACCACCGTTTGGTTGAGCGTCTAATAGGTTTTCAATGGTTTCAGGTGAGATCAGTGGAACATCACCGTAGAGCACCAATACTTTTTCATCATCAGCGAAATGTGCAGATGCTTGATCCACCGCGTGGCCTGTACCCAGTTGCTCAGCTTGCAGTGCCCAATTTACAGATTCTTCAGCTAGAGTAGCCTTCATCTGATCACCACCGTGGCCGTAAACCAGGTTGATGTTTTGAGCGCCTAGACCATTACAGGTATCGATAACATGCTTCACCATTGGCTTACCCGCAAGTGTGTGCAGAACCTTTGGTGTGTTTGAATACATGCGAGTGCCTTTGCCCGCCGCGAGAATTACCGCGCTAAACTTCATTGTAAACCTATCCAACGTTATTTTTATTAAGCCGATATTGTAACCGTTTTTGGCCGAAAAATTAAATCGCAATAACCATTTAACCAGTAGTGATACGTAAAAGAAGCATTTTTGAGAACATCAAAAATGCAAAAAGGCGACCCTTAGGTCGCCTTTATCTCAGAGTCTATAATCTTAAAAAGACTAACGACGCTGTTTTGTCAGTTCGATAACTCGTAACTGAGCAATGGCTTTAGCCAGTTCACCGGCCGCTTGTGCGAAGTCTATGTCGCCATGCTGATTTTGGATATTCTCCACAGCCTTGCGTTTAGCTTCTTCCGCCTTTGCTGCGTCTAGCTCTTCACCACGGATAGCTGTATCAGCCAGTACAGTCGCTGTACCAGGCTGAACTTCTACCATACCACCAGAAACATAAATAATTTCTTCGTGGCCGTGCTGCTTAACAATACGCACCATACCAGGCTTGATAGCGGTCAGCAGTGGAGTATGACCATGGAAAATACCAAGCTCACCCTCACTACCGGTCACCTGAAACGTCTCAACAAGGCCTGAGAAAATTTGTTTCTCTGCACTTACAACGTCTAGGTGAAAGGTTATTGCTGCCATATCGCCTCCTAGTTAGCCTTATAGCTTCTTAGCATTCTCGATAGCTTCGTCAATTGCACCACAGTACATGAACGCTTGCTCTGGAATGTCATCGTATTCACCAGATAGAAGACCTTGGAAGCCACGTAGAGTCTCTTTAAGAGGTACGTAAACGCCTGGGTCACCTGTAAATACTTCCGCTACGTGGTAAGGCTGAGTTAGGAACTTCTCAATCTTACGAGCACGAGATACAACTTGCTTATCTTCTTCAGATAGCTCGTCCATACCTAGGATAGCAATGATATCTTTCAGCTCTTTATAGCGCTGAAGAGTAGACTGAACGCCACGAGCGATGTCGTAGTGCTCTTGTCCAACTACCAATGGATCCAGTTGACGTGAAGTAGAATCTAGCGGGTCGATCGCTGGGTATAGACCCATAGATGCGATGTTACGGTTAAGTACAACCGTTGCATCCAAGTGAGCGAACGTTGTTGCTGGAGACGGGTCAGTCAAGTCATCCGCTGGTACGTATACCGCCTGTACAGACGTGATAGAACCAGATTTAGTTGACGTGATACGCTCTTGTAGAACACCCATTTCTTCAGCTAGTGTAGGTTGGTAACCTACCGCAGAAGGCATACGACCTAGAAGTGCTGATACTTCAGTACCTGCTAGTGTGTAACGGTAGATGTTATCAACGAACAGTAGAACGTCACGACCTTCGTCACGGAAGCGCTCTGCCATTGTTAGACCAGTCAGTGCAACACGTAGACGGTTACCTGGTGGCTCGTTCATCTGACCGTAAACCATCGCTACTTTTGATTCTTCAGGTTTTTCGATGTTTACAACACCTGCTTCCTGCATCTCAAAGTAGAAATCGTTACCTTCACGAGTACGCTCACCTACACCTGCAAATACAGATAGGCCTGAGTGTTGAAGTGCGATGTTGTTGATAAGTTCCATCATGTTAACGGTCTTACCTACACCAGCACCACCGAATAGACCGATTTTACCACCCTTAGCGAATGGACAAATCAAGTCGATTACTTTAACACCAGTTTCTAGAAGAGCTGTCTCGTTAGACTGCTCTTCGTAGCTTGGAGCTTCACGGTGAATGGCGTAATGCTCTTCAGCACCAATCTCGCCACACTCATCAATCGCGTCACCTAGGACGTTCATGATACGACCCAATGTCTTAGTACCTACTGGTACTGAGATTGGAGCGCCAGTATTTTCAACTGTCAAACCACGACGTAAACCATCAGAGCTACCCATTACGATTGCGCGAACTACGCCACCGCCAAGTTGTTGCTGAACTTCAAGAACTAGACGTTCTTGTACTTCATTAACATTCAGAGCGTCGTATACACGAGGTACTTCACCCTGTGGGAACTCTACGTCGACTACCGCACCGATGATCTGTACGATCTTACCTGTAGCCATCGTTAATCCTCTAACTATTTAGTTTTACCTAAGCTTAAACCGCAGCTGCGCCTGAAACGATCTCAGAAAGTTCTTGTGTAATCGCCGCTTGACGCGCTTTGTTATACACAAGTTCTAAGTCATCAATAATGTCACCAGCGTTATCTGTTGCTGATTTCATTGCAATCATTCGAGCCGCTTGCTCACAAGCAAGGTTCTCAACCACACCTTGGTACACTTGAGATTCGACATAGCGAACCAATAGTGCATCTAGTAGTGGTTTTGGCTCGGGCTCATAAATGTAGTCCCAAGAATGACTGCGTTTCATTTCTTCGCTGTCTGATTTAGGCAAAGGAAGTAATTGATCGATCGTTGGTTCTTGAACCATAGTGTTTTCAAACTTGTTGAACACTACGAACAGGCGATCTAATTCGCCTTCATCATATTTCTTCAGCATAACGCTTACAGAGCCAATCAAGTCTTCAAGGCTTGGACGATCGCCCAGACCAGAAACTTGAGCTGCTACTTTCGCGCCGCTGTTGTTGAAAAATGCTGTCGCTTTTGAACCTACAATTGCAAGTTCAACGTCAGCACCTTTCTCAGACCAATCTTTCATGTCGTTCATGGCTTTTTTGAACAAGTTAATGTTCAAACCACCACAAAGACCACGGTCTGTAGAAACGATGATGTAACCAACACGTTTGGCTTCACGTTCCTCAAGATAAGGATGCTTATACTCGAGGCTACCATTAGCCAAATGACCGATCACTTTACGCATTGTTTCTGCATATGGACGAGTAGCTTCCATTGCGTCTTGAGAACGACGCATTTTTGAAGCTGCTACCATTTCCATTGCTTTCGTAATCTTCTGTGTGCTTTTAACACTACCGATTTTATTACGTATCTCTTTTGCGCCGGCCATCGTTACTCTCCGTTAATGGTATGAGGTGGCCCTAAGACCACCTACCAATTACCAGGTCTGGGTTGCCTTGAAATCGTCAACAAGCTTCTTCAGCTCAGCTTCGATTTCTTTATTGAAAGCACCCGTTGTGTCGATCTGTGTTGCTAGATCGGCATATTGACCACGAGCAAACGACAGTAAAGCAGCTTCAAAGTCTAGAACTTTAGAAAGTTCAACGTCTTGAAGGTATCCACGCTCTGCAGCGAAGATTACTAGAGCTTGGTCAAATACAGACATAGGAGCGTATTGCTTCTGCTTCATCAGTTCTGTAACTTTTTGACCGTGGTCTAGCTGCTTCTTAGTCGCTTCATCAAGATCCGAAGAGAACTGAGCAAATGCTGCAAGTTCACGGTATTGAGCTAGAGCAGTACGGATACCGCCAGATAGCTTCTTGATGATTTTAGTCTGCGCCGAACCACCTACACGAGAAACTGAGATACCAGGGTCAACAGCTGGACGTACGCCCGCGTTGAATAGCTCAGTTTGTAGGAAGATCTGACCATCGGTAATCGAGATTACGTTCGTCGGTACGAATGCAGATACGTCACCAGCTTGCGTTTCGATGATAGGAAGAGCAGTTAAAGAACCCGTCTTGCCTTTCACTTCGCCTTTAGTGAATTCTTCTACGTAGTGTTCGCTTACACGAGCAGCACGCTCTAGTAGACGAGAGTGAAGGTAGAAAACATCACCAGGGAACGCTTCACGACCTGGTGGACGCTTAAGCAGTAGTGAGATCTGACGGTAAGCGACAGCTTGCTTAGATAGATCATCATAAACAATCAGTGCATCTTCACCGCGATCACGGAAGTATTCACCCATCGCACAACCAGCATACGGTGCAAGGTATTGCAGCGCTGCAGATTCAGAAGCCGATGCAACAACAACAACAGTGTTTGCTAGTGCGCCGTGCTCTTCTAGTTTGCGAACTACGTTAGCGATAGTCGACGCTTTTTGGCCGATTGCAACGTAGATAGAGAAAATACCAGAATTTTTTTGGTTAATAATCGCATCGATCGCCATCGCTGTTTTACCAGTCTGACGGTCACCGATAATAAGTTCACGCTGACCACGACCGATAGGGATCATTGAGTCAACTGACTTGTAACCAGTTTGAACAGGTTGATCTACCGATTTACGGTCGATTACACCTGGTGCGATAATTTCTACAGGCGAAGTCAATTTCGCATCAATAGGACCTTTACCATCAATTGGCTCACCTAGCGTGTTTACCACACGACCAAGCATTTCAGGACCTACTGGTACTTCGAGAATACGACCCGTACCTGTAACTTTCATGCCTTCCTGTAGGTCAGCATATGGGCCCATTACAACAGCACCAACCGAATCACGGTTCAAGTTCAGTGCTAGCGCGTAACGGCCACCCGGTAGTTCAATCATTTCACCTTGCATCACGTCCGCTAGGCCGTGAATGCTAAGGATGCCATCGCTTACCGAAACGATAGTACCTTCATTGCGAGCTTCACTAACAACGTCGAAAGATTCAATACGTTGTTTAATTAGATCGCTAATTTCAGTGGAATTAAGTTGCATGCTCCAATCCCCATTAAGACTGCAATGCATCGCTCAGGCGGTCTAAACGACTGCGCGCTGAGTTATCGATGACTAGGTCTCCGGCTCGAATAATAACTCCACTAAGTAGAGTCTCATCTATACTGCAATTCAGCTGAACTTTGCGCGCTAAGCGCTGTTCCAATTTGCTGCTGATCTCTGCGCGTTGTTCTTTAGAAAGTTCAACCGCTGAAGTGACTTCAACGTCGATCTCTTTCTCGTGCTCTTGTTTGAGCAATAAGAACTCTTTGCAAACATCAGGAAAAGCCATTAAGCGGCCATTCTCTGCCATTACTTTTATCAAGTTCTGGCCGAATTCATCAAATTGTTCGCCACAAATTACAATGAATGCTTCAGCTAATTTTTCAGCAGTTTGAGAGCTGCTTAAGAAATTGTGAACATCATCATTTTGTGCCACTTCGGCAGCAAAAGTAAGCATCTGACCCCATTGGTCTAGCTCACCTTTCTCTACCGCAAAGTCAAACGCTGCTTTAGCATAGGGGCGTGCGATTGTAGTCAAATCAGACATATACAGCCCCTTGCTTTAAAGTTTTGCAGTAATGTTGTTAAGAAGATCATCGTGTACATCTTTATCGATTGTACGCTCAAGGATTTTCTCAGCACCAGCAATTGCCAGAGTTGCGACTTGTTTGCGCAGGTCATCACGGGCACGTGTGCGCTCAGCTTCAATTTCGGCTTCCGCTTGCGCTAAGATTTTCTGGCGTTCTGCCTGAGCCTCTTCGCGAGCTTCATCAATAATTTGAGCCTTGCGTTTATTTGCCTGTTCAATAACCTCAGTTGCGGTGCGCTTCGCTTCTTTCAATTGGTCAGAAGCGTTGGCTTGTGCTAGATCCAAGTTTTTAGCAGCGCGTTCAGCGGCTACTAGACCGTCAGCAATTTTTTTCTGACGCTCTTCAATTGCTTGCATGATTGGTGGCCATACATATTTCATGCAGAACCAAACAAACATAGAAAAAGCAATTGCTTGACCTAACAGAGTTGCGTTCATATTCACAACAGCTACCCCTCGTTAAGAATCAACTACAAAAATTTAATTAACTAATTAACAGTTAATTAGCCTGCTAGTTGACCAACAAATGGGTTAGCAAACGTGAATAGTAGTGCGATTACGATACCGATCATTGGAACAGCATCCAGTAGACCAGCGATGATGAACATCTTAACTTGTAGCATTGGAGCCATTTCAGGTTGACGCGCAGCGCCTTCTAGGAATTTACCACCAAGAATAGCAAAACCAATTGCAGTACCTACGGCACAAAGACCAACAATAATAGCAACAGCGATTGCTGAAAAACTTAGTACAGTTTCCATTTACGTTCTCCGATTAACATTAATAGTTAGAATAAAACTTAAAAATTTTTAGTGATCGCCATCTTCATGGGCCATTGATAAATAAACAATTGTTAACATCATGAAAACAAATGCTTGAATCAAAATAACCAAGATATGGAAGATAGCCCAAGGTAGAGAGCCTACCCATTGTAAATACCACGGTAGCATTGCCGCACAAAGAATGAATACAACCTCACCTGCGAACATGTTACCGAATAGACGCATACCAAGTGATAGAGGCTTCGCGAGTAGCGATACCACTTCAATCAGTAGGTTAAACGGGATCATGATTGGGTGATTAAATGGATGTAAAGCAAGTTCTTTGGCGAATCCACCTAAGCCTTTTACTTTGATGCTGTAGTAGATCATCAGAGCAAAAACACCTAAGGCCATTGACATGGTTATATTAACATCAGCTGAAGGAACCACTTTCAAATAAGGGATACCTAGCCAATGCTCCGCAGGATATGGTAAGAAATCGATAGGCACTAAGTCCATCAAGTTCATTAAAATAATCCAGCAGAATATAGTCAGTGCTAATGGAGCAATCAGAGGGTTGCGGCCATGGAAAGTGTCTTTAACGTTGCCATCAACGAATTCAACTACCATTTCAACAAAACACTGAAGCTTACCAGGTACACCTACTGTTGCTTTCTTAGCGACTGAGCGAAAAACCCAAAGGAATAACATCCCTGTCAACACCGAAAAAAACAGACTGTCTATATGTACGTTCCAGAAACTTGTCTCCTCTACAAGACCAAACTTAGCTAAAGAAAGGTTTTGTAAGTGGTGCTCAATGTATCCGGATGCTGTTGGCGCAGCCATAACTCATCCTATTTTTTATTGTTAATGAAAAGCACTGGCGCAAAGATATTAATACCTAGAACCAGTAAATAGGTCAGTTTGAGGGGAACTAATTCCACCTGCATATACATGTAGACAATAGAGAATAGTAGAACTGTGATAAGGATTTTTAGCGCTTCGCCTGCATAGAACGACGCCGCAACTAACTTAGTTGCGCGAGCTCCACTAAATAGGAAAGCACACACACAAAAAACTGCATTTGCGATGACAAAAATACCGCCACCGATTAATGCAGCAAAACCCCAATCAGGATTAACAGCTAAACCTAACCCTATCGCCACTAATATAACCGCGCTAAGCTCGATCAATAACATTTGCTTTGCAAGCACTCGTCCTGGTCTTGCTAACGCCGCTACCATGTATTCGTTCCTCTTTTAAGCCTTCTTTACTACTCGCTTAAAAGCGTGCTGAGAAATTGGCGAAAATTATACGTTCAGCCAAATTGATTGCAATAACAATGCAGCAATCATTTACATTTTTGTATACAAACCTACAACTTTTGTACGAAATTACTTGTTTATTACATAATTGACCTAAATCAATTATCTCATTTAGTACTCTAGTTTAGCAATAAGTTGCTCTAATTTGTGAGGCTCATCAAGAGTAATTGTCACTTTTGACTTACCGCTAACAGAACGAGTAACTGAAACGTTTGCTTGCAATTTTTCCGTGAGTCTTCGTGAAAGTTCGATAGCTTCTGTGTCTTCAGGCTTCGATTCACCTTCAACGTCTGGTTTTAAGCACTTTTTGACAAGTTGCTCAGTTTGACGCACGGTCATTTTTTTGGTTGCCGCAGTGTTTGCTGCTTCAACCTGGGTATCACCTTCAAGCGCAAGCAGTGCTCGAGCATGCCCCATTTCCAGTTGTTTATTGGAAACTAAACCTTTTACTTCATTTTCGAGCTGATTTAGACGTAATAAGTTACTCACCGTAGCTCTCGATTTACCGATTACATCAGCGACTTGTTGGTGTGTCAGCTCAAATTCGTTCTGTAGTCGCTCTAGCGCTTGTGCTTCTTCGATAACATTCAGATCTTCACGCTGAATATTCTCAATCAACGCCATCGCGATAGCGGCTTTGTCTTCGACTCTCTTGACCAAACATGGCACTTGTTTAAGGCCAGCTTGACGAGCCGCTCTCCAACGACGTTCACCAGCAATAATCTCGAACTGGTCGTGCGCCAATGGGCGAACTACGATCGGTTGGATAATGCCTTGAGATTGAATTGATGCTGCCAGCTCTTCTAGCGCTTCAGGCGCAATATCCTTACGCGGTTGATATACACCAGGCTTCAAGCAACCAACAGCCAGTTCAATAAGCTCACCATCAGCCGACAACGCCTGACTATGAGAAGCAACTTGCTGTTTTTCACGAGCCAATGAGCTAGTTGCAAGCAATGCATCTAGCCCTTTTCCTAAACCACGCTTAGACATTGAGCGAATTCCTTTGGTTGGACCTATACTGGGACTTCTTCACGACGCAACATTTCGCCAGCAAGAGCAAGGTAAGCCTTAGCTCCTGCGGAATATTTGTCGTAGTACATTGCTGGCTTGCCGTGACTCGGGGCTTCTGCCAGACGCACATTTCTAGGGATCACAGTTCGGTAGACTTTGCTACCAAAGTGTTTTTTGAGTTGATCAGATACTTCGTTCGATAAGCGGTTGCGAGGATCGTACATAGTACGCAGAAGACCTTCGATCTTCAGGTTCTCGTTTACAACAGCCGCTAGCTTACTGATGGTATCCATCAATGCAGTCAAACCTTCCAAAGCAAAGTATTCACATTGCATAGGAACCAATACGGAGTCGGCCGCAGCCATCGCGTTGATTGTAAGAAGGTTTAATGAGGGCGGGCAATCAATAAAGATGAAATCATAGTTATTGCGAATGGGTTCGAGTGCATTTTTTAAACGAACTTCACGAGCAAACACTTCCATCAGCTTGATTTCTGCCGCAGTAACATCACCGTTCGCGGCGATGAGGTCATAATTGCCAGATGTACTCCGGCAAACCACCTCATCAAATGGGGTGTCTTCAACCAACAAATCGTAAGCTGTTGCTTCAACTTGATACTTGTCGACACCGCTCGCCATAGTGGCATTACCTTGAGGATCGAGGTCAACAACCAATATCTTGCGTTTTGTTGCCGCCATTGATGCTGCTAAATTAATGCAAGTTGTTGTTTTTCCTACGCCACCCTTCTGGTTGGCAATTGCTACGATTCTACCCACTATGGCCTCGCTGATTATCCCTGACGCGATAAAGTAACTAGATGACGCTCTCCATCAAGCTCTGGCACTTGCAAAGCTTTAATGTCTGTCACTGAACACCATTCAGGTAACAGGTCGATTTCGTCTCTAGGATGTTGTCCCTTAAGAGCCAAAAATACACCGGATTGCTCTTTAGGTAAATGGTGACACCACTCTACCATGTCTGTCATTGACGCAAATGCACGACTGAGCACTGCATCAAACTTTTCTTCTGGTTGAAATTCTTCAACGCGACTTTGAACCGGTACCACGTTGTCGATACCCAGCTCATGAATCACCTGTTTGATAAAACGAATACGCTTACCTAGGCTGTCTAGCAAGTAAAACTCGCAGTCTGGATTCATGATTGAGAGCGGAATCCCAGGAAGACCAGGTCCCGTACCCACATCGATAAAGCGCTTACCTTGTAAGTGAGTGCTAACAATGATGCTATCTAAGATATGTTTCACCATCATTTCTTGTGGGTCACGAACTGATGTTAGGTTATAAGCTTTGTTCCACTTGTTCAGTAACTCAACGTAGCCAACCAACTGGCCACGTTGTTTTTCAGATACTTCAAGTTCAGTCTGGCCAATAAGGTGATCCAGTTTTTCGCGTAATGCGCTCATTATGCTTCCTCACCTTTTTTCAACAGGCCGTGTTTTTTCAAGTAAACCAATAGAATTGAGATTGCTGCAGGTGTGATACCTGAAATTCGCGAAGCAATACCAATTGAGTCAGGCTTAGCTGTCGTTAGTTTAAGAACCACTTCGTTAGAAAGTCCTTTTACCTTGCTGTAATCGATATCAGCAGGCAGTTTGGTGTTTTCATGACGCAGTGATTTTTCAATTTCGTCTTGTTGACGCTGAATGTAACCATCGTACTTCACTTGGATCTCAACTTGCTCAGACGCTTGTTGATCTTCCAGTGCAGGACCAAAACGATCCAATGCGGTTAACTGTGAATAAGTCATTTCAGGGCGACGAAGAAGATCTTCACCGCTCGCTTCACGAGACATTGGTGTTTTCAGAATTTGGTTCAGTTGATCAATATCTTCAGATTTTGGATTAATCCAAGTCTCTTTCAGACGTTGACGCTCCTTCTCCATGTTTTCCATCTTCTCGTTGAAACGAGCCCAACGAGCGTCATCAACAAGGCCAAGTTCACGCGACTTTTCAGTCAAGCGGATATCGGCGTTGTCTTCACGAAGCAGCAGACGGTATTCCGCGCGAGACGTAAACATGCGGTAAGGTTCTTTGGTACCCATGGTAGATAGGTCGTCGATAAGCACGCCCATGTAAGCTTGGTCACGACGTGGACTCCAGCCTTCTTTGCCTTGAGTAAACAAACTTGCATTCAGACCGGCCATCAAGCCTTGTGCAGCCGCTTCTTCATAGCCAGTGGTACCGTTGATTTGACCCGCAAAGAATAGACCTTTGATAAACTTAGTTTCGTAAGTCAGCTTAAGGTCGCGAGGATCAAAGAAATCGTACTCAATCGCATAGCCAGGGCGAACGATATGAGCATTTTCAAAGCCCTTCATCGAACGAACAATTTGAACCTGTACATCAAACGGCAGACTGGTAGAGATACCATTCGGGTATAGCTCGTGAGTCGTTAGACCTTCTGGCTCAATAAAAATTTGGTGACTGTTCTTGTCAGCAAAACGCATTACTTTGTCTTCAATCGAAGGGCAGTAACGAGGGCCAATGCCTTCAATCACACCCGCGTACATAGGGCTGCGATCAAGGTTGGCACGAATTACGTCATGCGTATTTTCATTGGTATGCGTGATGTAACATGGAATTTGACGAGGTTGTTGAGCTCGGCTGCCCATGAACGAGAAAACAGGCGTCGGGTTATCACCGTGCTGAACCTCAAGCTCAGAAAAATCAACGCTACGCGCATCGATACGAGGAGGAGTACCTGTTTTCAGGCGATCAACTCGGAATGGAAGATCACGAAGACGGTCAGCCAGTGCGATCGATGGTGGATCACCAGCACGGCCACCTGAAGAACTTTCCATACCAATATGGATCTTGCCGCCTAGGAATGTGCCCACAGTCAGAACCACAGCGCTTGCGCGGAACTTAAGGCCCATCTGCGTTACCACACCTACCACTTGATCCTGTTCAACGATCAAGTCATCAACCGACTGTTGGAACAAAGTCAGGTTTGGCGTGTTTTCAAGAACGTTACGAACAAAGGCTTTGTACAGTGCGCGGTCAGCTTGTGCACGAGTAGCACGAACCGCAGGGCCTTTTGATGCGTTCAATGTTCTGAACTGAATACCTGCATGATCAATAGCTTGCGCCATTAATCCACCCATTGCATCGACCTCTTTTACCAAGTGGCCCTTACCGATCCCGCCAATGGCTGGGTTACAAGACATTTGTCCTAGTGTATCGATATTATGAGTAAGTAATAACGTACTTTGACCAGTACGTGCAGATGCGAGTGCGGCTTCCGTTCCTGCATGGCCACCACCAACAACGATGACGTCAAATTTTTCGTGATAAAGCATGAACCGACCTCAGGTATTCAAACGTTTTCTAGATTGATAAAAAGGAGCGATATTCTACCTGTTTTCATAGCCTGAGAAAACGTTTTTGGGATTTTTCGAAAAAGCTGTTTTTAATTAATATAGATAAGATCTTTAAGGAGATCTTTTATTAGATCTATTATTAGGATCGAGGGTATCTGTGGATAAGTCGGAAATGATCAACGAGATCATGGATCTTTTTTGGATCAAATGATGTGATCTAACTTTGATCAGGATGAGGATTAGCTGGGATCAAAATGGCTACTTATTCACAGGAGGAAATTAGCCTAAAACTTGTTATTTGGATAACTATAGGTTAATCACCGTATATGTATGATCTTATCCACAGCAGAAATTGAAAATAGATCGCTAATTTTCGATGTTTTTGAAAAAAAGTTATTCACAATCACGATGTTCAGAGACAAAAAAAGCGGCATAAGCCGCTTTTTGAGAGAGGAGAGAGGTTAAAACTGGTCGCTATGATCGTTGAACCAAGCTTCTGCTGCGTCTTCTGGTACCGGAGTTTCCAATACATCGATGGTAAAACAGTCAGAAATAGGCTGAGCACCGAGCTCTTTCATCTGGCTGTGGACTGATTTTCCCGCCAAACAGAAGGTATCGTAACTCGAATCACCAAGCGCCACGACAGCAAAGCGAACCGGGCTTAAATCTGGAGATTGCTGGGTCAATGCGTCGATAAACGGCTTAATATTATCTGGAAATTCACCCGCACCATGAGTTGAAGTCACCAGCAACCAAAAGCCTTGTTGGGGAATATCATCGAATTCAGGCTGATTATGAAGGGTGATCTCGTGGCCTTGCTCTTCAAGAAGATCATTAAGGTGATCGCCAACGTACTCTGCACCACCTAAGGTGCTGCCTGTAATAATGTGGATCATTAAGCTGTCCTTACTAAAGAAAAAGGCCAGCATGAGCCGGCCTTTAAAGGTTATTTACCAATACAGAAAGAGGTGAAGATACGGCCGAGTAGGTCATCGGAACTGAATTCACCAGTAATCTCGTTAAGGTGTTGCTGCGTTATACGCAGTTCTTCTGCCAAGATTTCCCCTGCCATATAGCCTTCGAGCTGTTGCTGGCCAATATCTAGATGCTCAGATGCGCGTTCTAGGGCATCTAAGTGGCGACGACGTGCCATGAAGCCACCTTCATTGCCACCAGCAAAGCCCATGCAATCTTTTAAGTGATTACGTAGTGCATCAACGCCTTGTCCCGTCTTTGCTGATAGTCGAATCAGAGTTGGATCATTAACATGGCAAATCCCGAGATCTTCACCGGTTTGATCGGCTTTGTTACGAATCACGGTCATTCCGATGTTATTCGGCAGACGATCAACGAAATCTGGCCAGATATCTTTCGGGTCGGTTGCATCGGTAGTGGTGCCATCGACCATAAATAAAACGCGATCGGCTTGAGCAATTTCTTCCCAAGCGCGTTCAATACCGATTTTTTCGACTTCATCCGAGGCTTCACGCAGGCCTGCGGTATCAATAATGTGCAGTGGCATACCATCAATATGGATATGTTCACGAAGTACATCACGGGTTGTACCTGCAATATCAGTCACAATCGCGGAGTCTTTACCCGATAATGCATTCAGTAAGCTCGACTTACCGGCATTAGGACGACCTGCAATCACCACCTTCATACCTTCACGCATGATGGCACCTTGATTGGCTTCTTGGCGAACCGCTTCGAGGTTGTCGATGATAGCTTGTAAGTCAGCACTTACTTTACCGTCAGCAAGGAAATCAATCTCTTCTTCTGGGAAGTCGATAGCGGCTTCAACATAGATGCGTAAGTGAATCAGAGAGTCCACCAGCGTATTAATGCGTTTCGAGAACTCACCTTGCAACGATTGCAGAGCTGATTTCGCCGCTTCTTCTGAACTGGCATCAATGAGGTCAGCAATCGCTTCTGCTTGGGTTAAATCCATCTTGTCGTTCAAGAAGGCACGCTCCGAGAACTCACCTGGGCGTGCTGCGCGTAGACCTGGAATAGCGAGGATGCGCTTGATGAGCATATCCATTACCACAGGACCACCGTGGCCTTGCAGCTCTAAAACGTCTTCACCGGTAAACGAGTGCGGGTTAGGAAAGTAAAGCGCGATGCCTTGGTCTAGCTCTAAACCATCGTGAGATTTAAAAGGGGTGTACTCAGCGTAACGTGGTTTCAGTACTTTGCCGGTAACTTCAAGCGCAACTTGGGCTGCTTGTGGGCCTGAAACGCGAATAATACCGACGCCGCCACGGCCGGGTGCAGTCGCTTGAGCAACAATCGTATCTGTAGTCATAGTTGTGCCTGCTAGCATGTGAAAGCCAAAAAGGGGCGCTCACGATTAATCAATTAGCTGAATTGTAATCAGCTAAAAACAAAAAGGCGACCTTTTGGTCGCCTTTCTTTGTCTCTTTCTATTATCGAACTTACTTAGAATGTAAGCCTTTCTTTTCCAGCGCGCGGTAGATAAGCGTTTGCTGAATCAGAGTTACGATGTTCGATACTAGCCAGTATAGAACCAGACCTGAAGGGAAGAACAGGAAGAAGAATGTGAACATAACCGGCATAAAGGTCATGATCTTCTGCTGCATTGGATCCGTTACAGTTGTCGGGCTCATCTTCTGGATTAGGAACATTGAAGCACCCATCAGAAGTGGCAAGATGTAGTATGGGTCTTGTGCTGAAAGGTCAGTAATCCAACCGAAGAACGGTGAGTGACGCAGTTCAACAGACTCCATTAGTGCCCAGTATAGCGAAATGAAGATAGGCATTTGCAGAAGGATAGGTAAACAGCCACCTAGTGGGTTTACTTTCTCTTTCTTGTAAAGCTCCATCATTTCTTGGCTCATGCGTTGACGGTCGTCGCCGATACGCTCACGCATTGCAGTCAGCTTAGGCTGAAGCATACGCATTTTCGCCATAGACGTGTACTGAGCTTTCGTTAGTGGGTACATAGCACCACGAACGATGAAAGTTAGACAGATGATTGCCAGACCCCAGTTCACAACGATGCCTTGAATGAACGAAAGCAGAGTATGAAGTGGTTTAGCAATGAACCATAACCAACCGTAGTCAACTACTAGGTCTAGGTTAGGTGCAACAGCAGCCATTTGGTCTTGAAGTTTAGGACCAACCCAAAGCGTTGCTTTGAAGTTTGCTTCGTCGCCAGTAGCGATGGTTTTGTTCGGCATGCGAACACCGATGTCGCCAAGGTTACCAATTACACGAGTGTAAAGGTTGCTGCCTGCTTCGTCGCGTGGGATCCATGCACTTGCAAAGTAGTGCTGAATCATCGCTGCCCAACCTTGACCGTTTGCTAGGTTAAGAGACAGGTTGCGATCTTGCATGTCGTCGAAGCTGTATTTTTTGTAACGCGTATCTTCCGTAGAGTAAGCACCACCACGGTAAGTTGGCATTGTTAGGCTACCGCCGTCATCCATTACGTTCTGACGCAGGTGAGCGTACATGCCGAATGTCGCGTTGTTACCAGAGTTGTTGACTACATCGTATTCAACATCCATTGCGTAGCTGCCACGCTTAAGGATGAATGTTTTCGTGTAATCAAGGCCGTTCGCTTGGTAAGTCATCGGGATGCGTAGTTCATCCTGACCATCAGCAAGCGTGAAGCTGTCTGCTGAAACTGTGTAGCTTGGGCGGTTTGTGCTGCTTAAATCGATACCTTGAGGACCCACTAGACCGCTTTGTGCGATAAATTGGTGACCTGGTTCGTTTTTAAGAAGAACAAACGTATCTTCAGAATCGAACTCAGCAGAGTAATCGTTTAGGTTTGCTTTAACGACATCACCACCAACCGTATCAATTGACAGAGTCAGTACATCAGTTGTTACTGTGATAGTTTTAGCAGAAGAAGCAACTTGACCAGGAGCCGGGTCTAGATCATCTGCATAAGATGGCGCTGGTAGGGTGCTGCCAGATTGTGCCTGCTCAACCGCTTGTGGTGCTGGATTCTGAGCTACGTTCCATTGTTGGAACAGTAGGAAAGAAACCAAAGCCAATGCGATTAACAGGATATTACGTTGAGAATCCATCGTTATTTATCTCTGTCTTGTTTTTGGACTGGTGGAACGGGGTCAAAGCCCCCTTCGTTCAAAGGATGGCATTTTAATAGACGTTTGCCTGATAACCAACACCCTTTTACAAAACCGTGAGCTTTCAACGCTTCTATCGCATATAAAGAGCAGGTTGGAGTAAATCGGCAGCGTGGGCCGATGAGTGGACTAATAAACCATCTATAAAAATAGATGGGTATTAGCGCTATCCACGCGAAGGGCGAGACAGGCGAAGCCATAATTTGTCGAGTAGCTTGAACATTTCTTCATTGCTTAAATCTTGCGCGCTCTTCTTAGCGATTACAACAAAATCTTTGTTAGGAAGTTTGTGTTGAGTGTTACGAAAGCTTTCACGAGTAAGACGCTTGAATCGGTTACGACCCACGGCGGTTTTAATCTGCTTTTTCGGAACTGCTAATCCAAGACGAGGATTTGAAAGAGAGTTATTTCGGGCAATGATGGTGAAATGAGGGGAGCCAGCTCGATGAGCTTGCTTGAAGACATTTTGATAATGTTCGGGAGTTAACAAGCGTAACTCCCGACCGAAGGCTAGCTTATTCAAAATAATCAAAGATTACTTAGAAAGACGCTTACGGCCTTTTGCACGACGTGCATTGATTGTTGCGCGACCGTTCTTAGTAGCCATGCGAGCACGGAAACCGTGAGTACGCTTACGCTTTAGAACTGTAGGTTGAAAAGTGCGTTTCATTGTAATTACCTTACTGATCAGTAGTTTTAGGTTTTTGTTAAACCCGGCGTGGGCATTTTTTCTCTTCTTTATATAAGAAAGGAAAACCGACGCCTCTCAACAAAGAGGCGGAATTGTAATCACTGTCACAAAAAGTGTCAATGATTGGGTTAACTAAAATTCCGGTCGGGGGATTATACGTAGAATAACTAAAATCACAAGGATCCTTAGTCGATCCCAACCTTATTTAAGAATTTTTTTAATTTAGGATCCTGTGGATTACCAAAAATATCCTGTGGAGATCCCTGCTCGATAATATGACCGTCAGCCATGAAGATCACTCGGTCTGCGACCTCTCTCGCGAACTGCATTTCATGGGTAACCACCAGCATGGTTTGATGCTGATTTGCCAGTTTTTTCATTAGGTTAAGCACTTCGCCAACCCACTCAGGATCGAGCGCTGAAGTCGGCTCATCAAACAGTAAAAGCTCGGGTTGTAGTGCCATTGCACGGCCAATACCCACCCGTTGTTGCTGGCCACCAGAGAGCGCGGCTGGGTAGCTATCACCTTTGTCACCTAAGCCAATATCATCAAGTATTTGTTGTGCTTTTTCATGGGCTTGCTGTTTTTTCCAACCACGAACGGTAATTAAACCTTCAGCAATATTCTGTCTCGCGGTTTGGTGAGCGAACAGTGCATAGTTTTGGAACACAAAACCGGTCTTACGACGCAGTGCAAGCACCTCTGCCTTAGTGTGTTTCTGAGTATCAACCTTGATATCATCAATCGAAATCGTGCCTTGATCGGCTTGCTCTAGAAAATTCACACAACGCAGTAGGGTAGATTTACCCGTACCACTTGAACCTATGATGACAATTATCTCACCTTGTTTGATTTCTAGGTCGATCCCTTTCAAAACTTCGGTGTCACCAAACTGCTTGTGGATACTTTGTAATTTGATCATCGTACATACGCCTTATTCAGTTTCACTTCGGCCCAAATTTGAATACGAGTGAGGATAACCACCACGCCCCAGTAAATCAGTGCGACTGCTAAGAAAGCCTCGAAGAAGCGGAAACTTGAAGAAGCCTCCATCTGAGCTTTAGCCATGATTTCGGCGACACCTAGGGTGAAGGCAAGTGAAGTCGACTTGATCATATCGATGAAGTAGTTCATCAACGACGGCAGTGCCACGCGAGTTGCTTGCGGTAAGATCACTCGGCGCATCGCTTGGCTGGTTGTCATACCGACCGAAAGGCTGGCTTCCATCTGGCTGCGATCAATACCGATAATCGCGGCACGAATACTTTCTGCCATATACGCGGCAAAGTGCAGGGTTAAGCCAATCACAGCGGCGCTGAAGGCATCCAACCCAACCATCCACGGGAAGACTTGTGGTAAGCCGTAATAAAGGAGGAACAGCTGCACCAACAGTGGTGTGCCTCGGAAGAAGCTAATGTACAGCTGGCTCAGTTGGTCGAGCACTGGGATTTTGAATACACGAATATTCGCCAGTATCAGAGACAGGATCAGAGCAAAGAACAAGCCCCAGGTCGCCATCTCCATCGTGGTGCCTAAATACTTCAGTAGTATTGGCAACAGCTCTAGCATGTAATTAAAGTCAAATCCCATAATCTATCTCGTATTTTTATTGGCAGTGTTGTTCTATATGTAAGTACTGTTGTATCAGGTTTTTTAATCAGTGCACAAAAGCAAAAAGCCCACCGCTGTATAAAGCAGTGGGCCTTGAATGGAGAAAGTGAGTAATTACTTCTGAGTAATGTCCGCACCAAACCATTTCTGAGAGATACTTTCTAGCGTACCATCTGCGCGCATTGCTGCTAATGCTTCATTTACTTCTGCTTGCAGTTTTTTGCCGTTATCGTTGTCGACGAAAGGCCAAGCGTTTTCAATTGTTTCGAATGGCTGACCTGCTAGTTGTAATGGTAGACCAGTCTTCTTGATAAGCTCTAGTGCTGATAGGCGATCCATTACGAATGCATCGGCACGACCCAGTGCCACGTCATGTTCAATACCTGTATCGTAGGTTTTTACATTGATCTTGCCATCTTTGTCGTAGCTGCGAAGCAGTTGTTCAAAGTTTGAGCCTAGGTTTACCGCAACCGTCTTGCCATCAAGGTCTTCGATGCCTTTAATGCTGTCATTACCTTTACGAACGGTAATTTGTGCGCCGTCTACTACGTATGGGTCTGCGAATAGGTATTTCGCTTTACGTGCATCCGTCATTGTAATTTGGTTTGAAATGGTATCGATGCGACCCGTTTCAAGAAGACCAAACAGACCAGAGAAGTTTGCCGTTACGTATTCAACCTTGTAATCGTTACGCTTACCGATCTCATCCCATAAATCCACTTCAAAACCCTGTAGCTGGTCTTGTTTAACGAACGTAAACGGGAAATAGCGACCAGACATGCCGACTTTAACTTCAGTCGCAGCTTGAACAGTAGCAGCAGAGAGTGCGATAGCCGCAATTGCAGCCTTAATCCAGTTATTCATTTGGTAACTCCTTATATTTATGGGTTTGGATGTTACTGGGAAAATGCTCACTAGAATAAATAACCAGATGTTATTAACCATAACCAGATTGAATTCCCGATTTGGGGATAACTAGCAAGGATCCGGGCATAAGTGGATCATTGTGTGAGTAAATTAGGGGCAAGATGTGTGGATCCACCGATAAATTACAAATTTATTGTGAATAACTTGGATCTTATTCACTGGATCTGTGATCAATTGCTGGTGATCTGACTTATCAACAGGTAAAATTAGCGGTCATTTCATATTACTTTAAATAGAGTGAGGGCACCGTGTCATCTTCGCTTTGGTTGCAGTGTTTACAACAGCTTCAAGAAGAGTTACCAGCTACAGAATTCAGTATGTGGGTTCGTCCGTTACAAGCGGAACTCAATGACAATACTCTAACTCTATTTGCACCGAACCGTTTCGTACTCGATTGGGTTCGTGATAAGTATCTAAATAGCATTAACCGTCTGCTGCAAGAATATTGCGGTAACGATATCCCACATCTTCATTTTGAAGTGGGAAGCAAGCGTGTGATTGCACCAAAGCCTGCGACACCGACACCAACTCAGACTCGCACTGCAGCTGATGTGGCCGCTGAGTCATCAGCACCTGCGCAATTACAAGCTCGCAAACCTGTCCATAATATCTGGCGTGATGAAGAGCCTGTCGCGGTTGACTTGAATCACCGCTCAAACGTGAACCCAAAACATAAGTTCAATAACTTTGTTGAAGGTAAGTCGAACCAACTCGGTTTGGCTGCGGCACGTCAGGTTTCTGATAACCCAGGTACAGCCTACAACCCGTTGTTCCTATACGGCGGCACTGGTTTAGGTAAAACGCACTTGTTGCATGCGGTGGGTAACGCCATTGTTGATAATAAGCCGAATGCGAAAGTGGTTTACATGCACTCAGAGCGTTTTGTTCAGGATATGGTAAAGGCTCTGCAAAACAACGCGATCGAAGAATTTAAGCGCTACTACCGTAGTGTTGATGCATTGCTTATCGATGACATCCAATTCTTTGCTAATAAAGAGCGTTCTCAAGAAGAGTTCTTCCATACCTTTAACGCGCTGCTTGAAGGCAATCAACAGATCATCCTAACGTCTGACCGTTATCCAAAAGAGATCAACGGGGTAGAAGATCGTCTTAAATCTCGTTTCGGCTGGGGTTTGACGGTAGCGATTGAGCCACCAGAGCTTGAGACACGTGTTGCGATCTTGATGAAGAAAGCCGAAGACCACCAAATTCACCTTGCGGATGAAGTGGCGTTCTTTATTGCCAAGCGTCTACGCTCTAACGTTCGTGAACTGGAAGGCGCATTGAACCGTGTTATTGCGAATGCAAACTTCACTGGCCGCCCGATCACGATCGACTTCGTGCGTGAAGCACTGCGTGACCTACTTGCACTGCAAGAAAAACTGGTCACTATTGATAACATTCAAAAGACAGTAGCCGAGTACTACAAAATCAAAGTCGCTGATCTATTGTCTAAGCGTCGTTCTCGTTCTGTTGCTCGTCCACGTCAATTGGCGATGGCACTGGCGAAAGAGCTAACAAACCATAGCTTGCCTGAGATTGGCGATGCATTCGGTGGTCGTGACCACACGACGGTACTGCATGCTTGTCGTAAGATTGCTCAGCTGCGTGAAGAGAGCCACGACATTAAAGAAGATTATTCGAACTTGATTCGTACCCTTTCTTCTTAATACACAGTATTCTTAACCTTAATAAGCAGAATCTTGGCCACGTACTATTACGCAGTGCCATTTAGACCGTAAGAGCAAGATATGAAATTTACCATTGAACGTAGTCACCTGATTAAGCCATTACAACAAGTATCTGGCGCACTCGGTGGCAGGCCAACGCTTCCAATTCTAGGAAACCTACTGATTAAAGTAGAAGATAACGTGTTGTCGATGACAGCGACGGATCTAGAAGTTGAACTGATCAGCCGTGTAACGCTTGAAGGTGATTTCGAAGCGGGTAGCATTACCGTACCTTCACGTAAATTCCTAGATATCTGCCGTGGATTGCCAGATAACTCAGTGATCACGGTGGTATTGGATGGTGACCGTATTCAGGTTCGCTCTGGTCGTAGCCGCTTCTCTTTAGCAACATTACCTGCGGCAGATTTTCCAAATATTGAAGACTGGAGCAGTGAAGTTGAAGTGTCAGTGACACAAGCTGAACTTCGCGGTCTTATCGAGAAAACACAATTCTCAATGGCGAACCAAGATGTTCGTTACTACCTCAACGGTATGTTGTTTGAGATTGAAGGCTCTATCCTGCGCAGCGTGGCGACCGATGGTCACCGTATGGCAGTATCTCAAGCACAACTGGGTGCGGATTTTGCTCAGAAGCAGATCATTGTTCCTCGTAAAGGTGTGCAAGAGCTAGTGAAGCTATTGGATGCACCTGAACAGCCAGTAACACTACAAATCGGTAACTCTAACGTGCGTGCGGAAGTGAACAACTATGTCTTCACTTCTAAGTTAGTAGATGGTCGTTTCCCTGATTATCGCCGCGTAATGCCGCAAAATACCACCAAGACACTTGAAGCTGGCTGTGATGAATTACGTTCAGCATTTTCTCGTGCTGCGATTCTATCGAATGAAAAATTCCGTGGTGTTCGCGTTAATCTTGCAGATAGCGAGATGCGTATTACCGCGAACAACCCAGAGCAAGAAGAAGCAGAAGAAGTACTCGATGTTAACTTCGACGGTGATGCTCTAGAGATTGGCTTTAACGTAAGCTACGTATTGGATGTTCTGAACACACTGCGTTGTGAACAGGTTCGTATCTCAATGTCAGACGCCAATGCGAGTGCTCTTATTGAGAACGCACAAGATGACAGCGCGATGTACGTTGTTATGCCAATTCGCTTATAAGCTGCCCCATGTTGACCTACCGAGTCGTGATTGAAGATTAATATGAAGACGTTATGCCTTTATCGCGCTTAATCGTTAAGCAGTTTAGAAATATTGAAGCCTGTGACATTCAACCGTCATCAGGCTTTAACTTTCTTATAGGGGCTAACGGAAGCGGCAAAACCAGCGTCCTTGAAGCGGTGTATCTGCTCGGACACGGTCGCTCATTCAAGAGTTCACTTACCGGTCGTATCATACAAAACGAGTGTAGTGAGCTGTTTGTACACGGCCGTTTTATGACCTCGGATCAATTTGAGCTGCCAATTGGCATTAATAAGCAGCGCGATGGCACGACAGAGGTTAAAATAAGCGGTCAAACTGGGCAAAAGTTGGCTCAGTTAGCTCAAGTCTTACCTTTGCAGTTGATTCACCCCGAAGGGTTTGATTTACTGACAGATGGACCTAAGCATCGCCGAGCATTCATTGATTGGGGAGTCTTCCACAGTGAGTCGGGCTTTTATGATGCGTGGGGTAGGGTAAAGCGCCTCAATAAGCAGCGAAACGCCTTATTGAAAACGGCAATCCACTATCGAGAGCTGAGCTATTGGGACCAAGAACTGGCCCGTTTAGCTGAAAGCATCAGTCAGTGGCGTGCCACCTACGTTGATCAGCTCAAAGAAGTCGCCGAAGAGATCTGTGCGACCTTCCTTCCTGAGTTTGAGATAAAGATTAACTATTATCGTGGCTGGGACAAAGACACCCCATACGCCGAGATATTAGAAAAGAATTTTGAAAGGGATCAGCAACTTGGTTACACCTTTAGTGGACCCAACAAAGCGGATCTGAAGATAAAAGTGAACGGCACTCCAGTGGAAGATGTCTTGTCACGAGGTCAATTGAAGTTGATGGTGTGCGCGCTACGAGTAGCACAAGGGCAACACCTCACTCAAATGACAGGTAAGCAGTGCATCTATTTAATAGATGACTTCGCTTCCGAATTAGATAGCCAACGCCGAGCACGTCTTGCTGAGTGTTTGAAGGCGACCCAGGCTCAAGTTTTTGTAAGCTCTATTACCGCTGATCAGATTGCAGATATGCATGACGAAAATAGCAGGATGTTTCATGTGGAACATGGCAAAATAGAGCAAGGATAATTAGTCAGAGAGTAACTATGTCAGATAATTACGATTCATCGAGTATTAAAGTACTGAAGGGTCTGGATGCGGTACGTAAGCGTCCTGGAATGTACATTGGCGACACGGATGATGGTACCGGTCTGCACCACATGGTTTTTGAGGTGGTAGATAACTCTATTGATGAAGCGCTAGCTGGTCACTGTAATGACATCATTGTAACTATCCATGAAGATAGTTCTGTGTCTGTAAGCGATGACGGCCGTGGTATTCCAACAGAATTGCACCCAGAAGAAAACGTATCAGCAGCAGAAGTAATCATGACGGTTCTTCACGCTGGTGGTAAGTTCGATGATAACTCGTACAAGGTATCTGGTGGTCTGCACGGTGTTGGTGTTTCAGTAGTTAACGCACTTTCTAAGCAAGTTACTCTTACTATCCACCGTGGTGGCAAAATCCACACTCAAACCTACAGCCACGGTGAGCCTCAAGCGCCACTAGCGGTTATCGGTGACACGGATAAAACAGGTACAGAGATTCGTTTCTGGCCGAGTGAAGAAACCTTCACTAACATCGAGTTCCATTACGACATTTTAGCTAAGCGTCTACGTGAGCTATCATTCTTGAACTCAGGTGTATCAATTAAGCTAATTGATGAGCGCGAAGAAGACAAAATGGATCACTTCGAATACGAAGGCGGTATCCAAGCGTTTGTTGAGCACCTTAATACCAACAAAACGCCAATCATCCAAAAAATCTTCCACTTCAACTCTGAGCGTGAAGACGGTATTACCGTTGAAGTTGCGATGCAGTGGAATGACGGCTACCAAGAAAATATCTACTGTTTCACCAACAACATCCCTCAACGCGATGGTGGTGCTCACTTAGCTGGTTTCCGTGCGGCGCTAACGCGTACTCTGAACAGCTTCATGGACAAGGAAGGCTTCTCTAAGAAAGCGAAGACTGCGACCTCTGGTGATGATGCTCGTGAAGGTTTGACAGCGATTGTTTCTGTTAAAGTGCCTGATCCTAAGTTCTCAAGCCAAACTAAAGATAAGCTGGTTTCTTCAGAAGTGAAGTCTGCCGTTGAATCTACAATGGGTGAGAAGTTGTCTGAGTTCCTGATTGAGAACCCAGGTGAAGCGAAAACAGTTTGTTCTAAAATTATTGATGCAGCACGTGCTCGTGATGCAGCGCGTAAAGCTCGTGAAATGACTCGTCGTAAAGGCGCATTAGATTTAGCGGGTCTTCCAGGTAAGCTTGCTGACTGTCAGGAAAAAGATCCTGCACTGTCTGAACTATATATTGTGGAAGGAGACTCTGCTGGCGGTTCAGCTAAGCAGGGTCGTAACCGTAAGAACCAAGCAATCCTACCGCTGAAAGGTAAAATCCTTAACGTAGAGAAAGCACGTTTCGATAAAATGCTGTCTTCTCAAGAAGTAGCAACGCTAATCACAGCTCTTGGTTGTGGTATTGGCCGTGACGAATACAACCCAGATAAACTGCGTTACCACAACATCATCATCATGACCGATGCCGATGTCGATGGTTCTCACATCCGTACTCTGCTACTGACGTTCTTCTACCGTCAAATGCCAGAGCTGATTGAACGTGGCTACATCTACATTGCTCAACCGCCACTTTACAAAGTGAAGAAGGGTAAGCAAGAGCAGTATATTAAAGATGAAGATGCAATGAACCAGTATCAAGTATCTTTGGCTCTAGACAATGCAGAACTGCACGTTAACCCTGAAGCGCCAGCATTTGCAGGTGAAGGTTTAGAGAAGCTTGTTCAGCAATACAATGCAGGCATCAAGCTTGTTGATCGTATGAGCCGCCGTTACCCACGTGCATTGGTTCACGAACTGATTTACGTTCCTCGTCTAACGGCTGAGCAGTGTCATGATGATGCGGCAGTTGAAGCTTGGGGTAAGCAGCTTGTTGAGCAACTAAACGCGAAAGAAGTAGGTGCGAGCCAATACAGCCTTGAAGTTGAAAAACACGAAGAGCTAGGCTTAAGCGTTCCTAAGATTGTGGTTCGTACTCATGGTGTGACTCATGAACACCTACTAAGCATCGATCTTATTAACTCTAAAGAGTTTGGTAAGCTAGCGGATCTTTCTGAAGCTCTTGATGGCTTGATTGAAGAAGGCGCTTACATTAAGCGTGGTGAGCGTACTCAAGAAGTTTCTAGCTTCGTTGATGCTCTGAACTGGTTAGTGAAAGAGTCTCGTCGTGGTCTAAGCCTACAGCGATACAAAGGTCTAGGTGAGATGAACCCTGATCAACTTTGGGAAACCACGATGGATCCTGAAACTCGCCGTATGATGCAAGTAACAATTGAAGACGCTGTTGGTGCTGATTTGTTGTTTACGACGCTAATGGGTGACCAAGTTGAACCTCGTCGTAACTTCATCGAAGAGAATGCACTGAAAGTAGCAAACCTAGACGTTTAGTCTCTTTGATACTTCGCTCTTTGGCTTAATTTCTGTGTCAGAGGTGCTCACATACATTCGTATGCTCCGCGCCTCTTCCTTGAACTAAAGCCAAATAGCTTCGTCTCAAAAAACTAAAATCATTTTAAAGCACTATCCTTTGGATGGTGCTTTTTTATGTTTGTAAGATATTGAAAAATATTGAGTTGCAAAAATAATTGAAAATAACCCCTTGAAACTATTTTGCTCAATCCATATATCTATTTGTGAAGAGGATGACTGTCTTGCTCTACAAGAGAAGAAACAGAACCTTCATTACCGCTAACGAAGTATCGCTCAATAGAGGATAACTTTGGCAGCACACAACTTAAAAATTGATTCATTGCCATGTCCCAGCGTTGTCGCCAATAGAGGTGAAACCCGAGGAATGCGAATTGAATCTCTTAGCTGTTTACTGGGTCACACACAGGTTAGATCCAAGTAAAATTCGCAGCTAAGACTATTGCTTACTAAAAGGATAGCATTATGAGAACTGTAGATTTCACTCCACTTTACCGCAACGCAATCGGCTTCGATCGTCTATTCAACATGATGGAAGCGAATACATCGAAGAACTCTTCTGGCGGTTACCCTCCATACAACATCGAGCAAAAAGACGAGAACAACTACCGTATTACTATGGCAGTCGCTGGTTTTGCTGATGACCAATTAGATCTGACTCAGAAAGAGAACATGCTAATTGTGAAAGGTGAGCGTAAAGCAGAAGCAGAGAAAACCTTCGTATACCAAGGTATCGCAGAGCGCGATTTCGAGCGTAAATTCCAACTGGCTGACTACGTAAAAGTGGTAGGTGCAAGCATGGAAAATGGTCTTCTTCACATCGACCTCGAACGCGAAATCCCAGAAGCGATGCAACCACGTAAGATTGCTATCAATGGTAATAGTTTACTAGAAGGCTAATTACTGTTAGCTCCTTAGAGCTAAAAAATATCGGGAAGTAAAAGTGAAAGAGCACCTAATGAGGTGCTCTTTTTGTATTTGACCTGCGGTAAGCTAAAAGCTCTTATTACTGCTCTGAGTAAGCCTTTTTCACTTCTTCAGCAATGATAGCAATGCCTTTCTGCATCGCCTCATCATCTTGTACGTAGTTCATGCGTAAGCACTGGTGAGCATGATCCCACTCGTCTTCTTGGCCGATAAAGAAGTATTCACCCGGAACAATCAATACGCCGCGCTCTTTCAAGCGCTTATACAGTTCCATGGTAGTGATGGGCAGCTCATCAAACCATAGCCACAAGAAGATGGCGCCTTCAGGTTTGTGAATTCTAAAGCGTGGGTCGTCAATAGCATCTTGTAAGAGCTCAACTGCACGTAGAGATTTATCTTTATAGAAAGGTTTGATCACCTCGCTGCTTAAGCGCAGTAAATCGCCTTTTTCAATCATGTGATTGGCAATTGCAGGGCCGACGCTGTTTGGCGCTAAGCTGATGATGCCATTCATGTTGGTCAATGCTTGTGTTACTTCTTCACTCGCAATCACGATACCGCAACGCACACCCGGCAAACCAAGCTTAGAAAGGCTCATGCACAGAATCGTATTTTCATTCCAGAACGGTTCGACATCTTCAAAGATGATGTTTGGAAACGGCAGGCCGTAAGCATTGTCGATCAGCAGTGGGATGTTGTTTTCACGCGCCAGTGTATCCAATTTACGTACTTCTTCGTCGGTCAGTACGTTACCTGTTGGGTTAGTTGGACGAGATGCACAGATAGCGGCAACCGAGTCATCAACCTTAAGCTTTTCAAAATCAACATGGTATTTGAACTGGCGGTTTTCTAGCAACTCGATCTCTGGGTGGTAAGAGATAAAGATATCGTCATCAATACCCGCGTCGCCGTAGCCGATGTATTCCGGTGCGATTGGCAGTAGGATTTTCTTATGTGAACCGTCAGGCTGTTGGCCTGCTAGCAGGTTGAACAGGTAGAAGAAGCCACTTTGACTGCCATTAGTCAGGCTGATGTTCTTCTCGCTGATATCCCAGCCATAGGTCTCTTTCAGCATTGCCGCTAACGATTTGATGAAGCTGTCTTTACCCTGCGGACCATCGTAGTTGGCGAGGGCGGCGATGAGTTCTCCACTGGCGAGCATGTCGGCACTGGCTTGGTTAAAGTAATCGAGCATGGCAGGGATAGCGGCTGGGTTGCCACCACCGAGCATGATAGCGCCAGGAGTGCGCAGGCCATCATTCAAATCATCCATTAAACGAGTGATTCCAGAGTATCGATTAAACTTTTCGCCAAACTTAGAGAACTGCATTACTAATTTTACCTAATTCATTGTGATTGCTTGTTACGTGTCATTAAGGCAGACCTTATGTCTGCCATCAGTGTATTCCTTGAACATACCGCAATGTTTTTGCGACGCATAGCGCCAAATGCTCTAACACGTAAAAAACTTCTATAAAGTTTGGTTAATGAGTGACAGCTTGCTTATTGAACGTACCTTTAGCGATAAAAAAAGGAGAAGCCTAAGCTTCCCCTTTAGTTTCTGGTGTTTATGTTAATGAAGGTTTAGTTCGAACCGGTATAAACGACTAATACCTTGTCATCTTGGTATTGGCGTTCGAACGCATAGTAGCCCTTGCTGTTACGGATGATGTGCTTACCCTGAGCAACGGCTGGGTGGCGTTGGCGGAATTGGCCAAGCGCTTGCCAGTGTTCTAGCAGCTCTGCACGTTCGCCAGTGATTTGATCCCAAGGCATGTCTGAGCGTGTGCCTTGCATTGGATCAGAACCCGTTGGGCCAAAGTCTCGGGCGATTTCATCGCCGTAATAGATCTGTACCGCACCGGGAGCCAGCATCAACGCGTTTGCAGCTTTGGTTTGTTTTGCAAAGTCACTGCCATGTTGTGTCCAGAATAGCGAGGTGTCGTGAGACGAAAGGTAACTCAGTACGTTGAACTCGCTGTCGTTGTTGATCTTCTCTGCGTATCGAAGGTAATCAGCATCAAGATCGGATAGGCACTTGAGCGCCTTTGGTGCGATATCACTCTGGAATTCAAAGTTGATGATCGAATCAAATCCGTTAGCGAAGTAATCTGATTTGACCACGCTGTGTGCCCATACTTCGCCAGTCATCCAGAAGGGTAAGTCATCCAAGGCCTTGTCTGGGTTGTTCTGTTTCCACTCGGCAAGTGCCTGGTTGGTGCTCTCTTTCAGTTCTGCCCATGCTTCGAGTTCAACGTGTTTAGCGGTATCGACCCTGAAACCATCGACACCATATTCGCGCACCCAATCCGATAACCAAGTGATTAAATGGTTACGAGGTGTTTTGAGTTCATCGGTCGCGCTGGTGGACTTATTGCGATAGAAATTAGGCAGCCCGATTGTCTCTGTCGACTCTGTTTTGAAATCGGGCAGATGCGCCAAAGACATGGTGAGGTTATTGTAGCCCGGAGAGTCATAGGCGCCGATATCGCTGCGTAGCCAAGCTTTGCCCCACCACTTTTCCCACGCTTCTTTGTCGCTGTAAGAGATGTAGTTGTTGAAGTAGTGCCAGTTCTGACCTTTGGCAGGTTGCCAATCTGTCCAGTTTTCGCCAAGTGTTTGTTTGGCTTCTTCGTCAGTTAGGTTTAGCTTACCAAAATCAAACTCTTGCATGTCGGCAAGCGTCGCATAGCCGGTGTGGTTCATTACCACATCCCAAACAACACGAATGCCTTTGCTATGCGCGGTATCGATGAAGGTTTTTAGCTCGTCTTCGGTGCCCATGTTGTCATCGAGCTTGGTCCAATCTTGATGGTAGTAGCCGTGGTAGCCGTAGTGTTTGAAGTCACCTCGATCACCGCCGCCAACCCAGCCGTGGATTTGCTCTAACGGAGACGTTATCCAGATAGCATTAGCACCGAGTGATTCTATGTAATCGAGTTTTTCGGTTAAGCCTGCCAAGTCACCACCGTGGAAGGTGCCGATTTCGTCTTGTCCATCTTGGCTGCGACCGTAACTGTTGTCGTTATCAGGATTACCATTGTGGAAACGGTCAGTCATTACGAAGTAAACCGTGGCGTTATCCCAACTAAAGTCAGCTTTGGTTTCTGGTTCTACTTTCTCAAGCAGCAGAACACCTTGGCTATTTTCTGCTGGCTGCATGGTGACGCTGCCATTCGTTACTGTGACTTGTTTGCCTGAAAGAGCGTCTCTAACCACGGTGCCATCATCAAAGGTTTGAGCAACGTCGATGATGGTTGGTTCGTCACTAGGAACCGGACAAGCAAAGCTTTGTACTTGTTGTTGCTTCGGCTTTATCTGAACGGTCAGTTCATTGGTTTGTGGGTTGAGCATAAACTGATAGGTGTTAGCGCGAAAGATCTTGATATCTAATTCAGACTTCTCGGCGCAGTCGTCTAGGCGAAGGGGTTTATTGAATTTGATGCGGTTTTCTTCAGCCAGCGCATAGTTGGTGCCACAGGTATTTTGAGTATCGCTGATAGAGAAGGTATAGCTACCTTTCGCGAGTTCCTGTTCTGCAATCACGGTGCCTTTACCGGATGATTCGAATACGACAGTGTCGTTATCAATTGTCAGTAATAGGTTGTTGTCACTGGTTTGGCTGCATGCGCTGAGTGCGAGTATTGAAAGCGCGAGTACTGTTTTTTTCATTGTTCCCTTCCCCTGAATAAACAGGTCAGTTATAGCAAACAATGCCCTCTACAGTCTGAGTGCTGTTTCATTCAGTTAATCAATAAGACCTCTACAAACAAATGCTTGGTTCACAAAAACAAAAAGGGAAGCTTTCGCTTCCCTTTGGGTGTTTACCGTTAATTACTCAGAGTATGACTTAGAGTAATTGTCTCACTTGTGCTTATTTTTGCAGTAGAGAGATGTCAGCAATCTGTAGGAACAGGTTACGTAGGTTGTTCAGTAGCGTTAGACGGTTCTTCTTAAGCGCTTCGTCATCAGCCATAACCATTACGTTATCGAAGAATGCATCAACTGGTTCACGTAGATCAGCAAGCTTGCTTAGGGCTTCTTGGTAGTTACCTGTTGCGAATGCTGGTTCTAGTGCTTCCGTCATTACTTCAACGTTTTCAGCCAGTGCTTTCTCTGCGTCTTCTTGAAGAAGCGTTAGGTCGATTTCAGCTGGTAGCTCGCCATCGAATTTCGCAAGGATATTACCTACACGCTTGTTCGCTGCTGCTAGTGCTTCTGCTGCTTCCAGTTCACGGAAGTGAGAAACCGCTTTAACACGTTGGTCAAAGTCAGCAGGCTTAGTTGGACGACGTGCTAGTGCCGCTTGGATGATATCAACGCTGAAACCAGCATCTTGGTACCATGCGCGGAAACGACCTAGCATGAAGTCGATAACGTCAGCTTCTACGTTTTTGTTAGTCAGCTTGTCGCCTAGTAGCTCTTTCGCTTTGCCGATCAGATCGGTTAGGTCTAGGTTGTAGCCGTTTTCAACGATGATACGTAGCACACCTAGAGACGCACGACGAAGTGCAAATGGGTCAGAACCTTTTGGTGCTTGGCCAATACCGAAGATACCTACGATAGTGTCTAGCTTGTCTGCCATTGCTACTGCTGAAGAGATACCCGTGCTTGGTAGATCGTCACCCGCGAAACGAGGCATGTATTGCTCGTAAAGTGCCAGTGCAACTTGCTCGTCTTCACCGTCGTGAGTCGCGTAGTGCATGCCCATCACACCTTGAGTATCCGTAAATTCGAATACCATAGAGGTCATTAGGTCACACTTAGCCAGTAGGCCAGCACGTTTAGACTTTTCAACGTCAGCATCGATTTGCTCAGCAATGTAGCCTGCAAGCTCTGTGATGCGGTCTGTTTTGTCTTTGATAGTACCCAATTGCTTCTGGAAGATAGCCTGGTCTAACTCAGCAAGACGGTCGATCAGCGGACGCTTACGGTCTGTGTTGAAGAAGAATTCAGCATCAGCAAGACGTGGACGTACAACTTTCTCGTTACCTTCGATAACGTGACGAGGCTCTTTAGACTCGATGTTTGATACGAAGATAAAGTTAGGAAGTAGCTTCTTGTTTTCATCGTAAACAGGGAAGTACTTTTGGTCACCTTTCATGGTGTAAACCAAAGCTTCAGAAGGTACTTTTAGGAACTCTTCTTCAAACTTCGCTGTCAGTACTACTGGCCATTCAACCAGAGACGTTACTTCTTCAACAAGGTCATCTTCTAGGTCAGCTTTACCGCCAACCGCTGCTGCCGCTTTTTGAGAGTCAGCAAGGATGATTGCTTTACGCGCTTCGTAATCCGCCATTACTTTACCGCGCTCTTCTAGGATCGCAGGGTATTGGTCAGCAGAATCGATTGTGAACTCTTGTTCGCCCATGAAACGGTGGCCACGGATAGTACGAGCAGATGCTACGCCTAGGATTTCGCCTTCAACAAGCTCATCACCTAGTAGTACTGTCAGTGTTTTCACTGGACGGATAAATTGAATGTCTGAGTTACCCCAGCGCATTGCTTTAGGGATTGGTAGGCCAGCTAGTGCTTTCGCAGCGATGTCCATCACCAATTCTTGAACAGGTTTGCCAGCCACTTCTTGTTTGAAAAGAAGCCACTCGCCTTTGTCTGTTTTCAGACGGTCAGCTTGCTCAACAGTAATACCGTTACCACGAGCCCAACCTTGTGCCGCTTTAGTCGCGTTGCCTTCTGCATCGAATGCTACAGAAACAGCAGGACCACGTTTCTCAACCACTTTGTCTGCTTGGCCTTCAGCCAGTGCTGTTACTTTAAGTGCTAGACGACGAGGTGCTGCGTACCACTTGATGCCTTCGTGAGAAAGCTCAGCCGTTTTAAGACCTGCTTCAAAGTTAGAAGCAAAGGCTTCTGCTAGAGAACGAAGTGCTGTTGGTGGAAGCTCTTCCGTACCCAGTTCAATTAGAAAATTCTTCGCCATGATTATTTGTCCTTCTTACACATTGGGAAGCCAAGCGCTTCACGTGACGCGTAGTACGCCTCAGCAACTGATTTAGTCAGGTTGCGGATACGAAGGATGTAACGTTGACGCTCTGTTACAGAGATAGCTTTGCGCGCATCAAGGATGTTAAATGCGTGACCTGCTTTTAGAATGCGCTCGTAAGCTGGAAGCGGCAGTGGCTTCTCAAGCTCAAGTAGTTCTTTACACTCTTTCTCGCACTGATCGAAGAAAGTGAATAGGAAATCTACGTCTGCGTGCTCGAAGTTGTATGTTGATTGCTCAACTTCGTTTTGGTGGAAGATGTCACCGTAAGTCACGTTAGAACCGTCTGGTGCTACGTTCCATACTAGGTCGTAAACAGAATCTACTTCCTGGATGTACATTGCTAGACGCTCGATACCGTAAGTGATCTCACCTGTTACAGGTTTACACTCAAGGCCGCCAACCTGTTGGAAGTAAGTAAACTGTGTTACTTCCATGCCGTTTAGCCATACTTCCCAACCAAGGCCCCATGCGCCTAGTGTTGGGTTTTCCCAGTTATCTTCAACGAAGCGAATGTCGTGAACAAGTGGGTCAACACCAAGAACCTCTAGGGAGCCTAGGTACAACTCTTGGATATTGTCTGGCGATGGTTTTAGCGCTACTTGGAATTGGTAGTAGTGCTGCAGACGGTTCGGGTTTTCACCGTAACGGCCATCGGTCGGACGACGAGAAGGTTGAACGTAAGCTGTAGACATTGGCTCTGGGCCAAGTGCTCGTAGACATGTCATTGGGTGAGAGGTGCCTGCACCTACTTCCATATCTAGAGGTTGAACAATGGTACAACCGTTTTGAGCCCAGTAATCCTGCAGCGCGAGGATCATTCCCTGGAAGGTTTTGATATCGTATTTTTGCATAGTCAGGTTCGCGCGATTCTTTTAAATGAATGAGAAAAATAACCTCTGAGTATACCGAGATATTCGTAAAGCGAGTAGGGGTAATCTTGTTTAATTAGTGGTCTAAAATGTCGTTTAGTGGATTTTTGTGCCTTTAATGTTTGTTTTTCGGCACAAGTGGATATTTTGATAACTTTGACACTTGTGTTTGAAAGCATGGGCTATTAAAATCTCGCGGTCTTTGGGGAGTAGCTTACTTATTCATATCCTATTGAATGAGTTCGTTCGTCAACATAATTGATGCAAAATCATCATGGCGTTCGAGGCAACCACCACCTTGGTGGTGCTTAGCAAGACCATAGACAAGCATCGTGAACCGGGATGGGGCGCGAGGTTTGTCTTTGGTTAAATATAATAATCCCCATCCCAAATGAGCATGTCGTGAGCGTTTTAGCAATTTCAATTACAACTGTCGCCTTAGCCGAGATCGGTGATAAGACTCAGTTGCTATCTCTTTTATTAGCCAGTCGATATCGCAAGCCGATACCTATCATCGCAGCTATCTTCTTTGCCACCATTGCCAATCATGCCCTTGCAGCATGGCTCGGGGTCGTGGTTGCTGATTATCTTTCACCTGAAGTATTAAAGTGGGTGCTGGTGGTCAGTTTCATTGCGATGGCTGGCTGGATTTTGATTCCCGATAAGTTAGATGACGATGAACAGATCTCAAACCGAGGACCGTTTGTCGCCAGTTTTATCGCTTTCTTTATTGCTGAGATCGGCGATAAAACCCAAATTGCGACCTCTATCCTAGGGGCTCAATATGCGGATGCATTAGCGTGGGTGATTCTGGGTACAACCATTGGTATGTTGCTGGCAAATGTGCCTGTGGTGATCATCGGTAAGCTGTCTGCTGATAAGATGCCTCTTGATCTGATTCGTAAGATCACAGCCTTGCTATTCGTGGGTTTAGCTATCGCTGCTGCGTTTTACTCGTAAGTGTTTTGAGTCTTATTATACTCAATCAGTAGAGTAATGTGTTGTAGGTCATACTCTTACAGTATTGTGGGGTTTATCGAGCGAATGGACATATAACTGTCATACTTGTCATGATATTTTAATCTTGTGAGTTAAGAACACGAGGGCATGATTATGTTGACGCGTTATATGGGTATTACTCCACAAAGCCAAAGTTATCTATTTACTTTTGGTCTTGCACTTACACTGTTAGGCATGGTGTTGACGGACATGTGGCTGCCAATGGTCGCGGGTGCCATCATCATGACTGCACTTGCGGTAGAGGCTTGGATTCGGGTCGCGCATATTATTCCGATGCGCAAAGATATCCGAGAAATTCAGCATCAGCTGGAGCATCTGCAAAACAAATCTAGAAGCGAATAAACAAAAAGCCGCTCGTACTCTGAGTTCTGTTTAAGAACATAAGGTACCAGCGGCTTTTTTGATACTTGATAGTCGGTGGGGCGTTACGCCTCCAATCCCTTTCTGATCAAATACTGGTAAGGCAACGTTTCTGTTGCTTGGCCTACCAACTGGTGATCCATGAATCGACAAAAGCTCGGAATATCTCGAGTTGTCGAAGGATCGTCAGCTTTTACCAGTAACACATCGCCATCCTGCATGTTTCTAATTGTCTTCCTGACCATCATTACTGGTTCCGGGCAACGCAGGCCTTCAGCTTCTAAAGTATGGGTTGCCAGTTCAGGTTTGAATGTCATGGTTTGTATCTCTATATCTATCTAACGAGTGAATAATACGTCTGCAGAAAAAATATGCAATAAGTGCTTGGCAAACAGAATCATTTCCTATAACTTAGTTAACAAGTTGATAACAACTTGAAGCAAAGGCAACTAGCTAAGGAGTGGCGATGTTGACAGGATTAGATAGATTAACAATTTATTCGGTTCTCTGTTTTATTTCTTTTTGTGCGTTAGTACTACGCTCATCGACAGAGACCTCACTGATGCCTATTTTTGGCATAGTAGCAACGATTATTGGTATTTGGGTAGAGATGCGCCGTTGGCAAGGCATAGCCGAAGAGCAAGAGCACTAACCCGAATACAGCAAGCGAATTCCGATACGACAACATTCCGACACTATCCCCAAATTTTCTTGGGCTTCCCCGCGTAATTGCGGGATTTTTTTTATCTAAAGCATGCTATAAACAACTTAGTGACTAATGGCAATCGTATACAGCTAGGTAAGTGGCGTGGAATTAGAAGACATCTATCGTAGAGACCTTAATTTATTGGTCGCTTTAAAGGTATTGATTGAAGAGGGCAGCGTAAGCCAGGCCGCGCTTCGTCTTAACTTAAGCCAATCCGCAACCAGTCGAGTATTAGGGCGTTTAAGAGAATTACTAAACGATCCGTTGTTTACACGTCAAGGTCAGCACCTTATTCCTACCAAGAAAGCACTCGAGATCAGTCAGCGTATTGATCAGCCTTTGGAGTCTTTTCGCCAATTGCTGAGTCCGAGTGACTTTGACCCTTACTATTGCAGCGAACGTTTTCTGATCGCTACCACCGATTATGCGATGCAAACCATCTTGCCTTATGCGTTGCCTAAGATTTATGAACAAGCACCCAATATCTCTTTGGAGTTTGCTCCGTTGCAGCATGAGCATTTGTTTAAACAGCTCAGCACCGAACGCGTTGATATGGCGATCTGTCGTCCGAGTGGCAGCATTGCACCACTTCATCAAGAAGTCTTGGGGCCGGTTGGTGTGTCGTGTCTGTTATCTAAAAACCATCCATTAGCCGATCAACCTTTAAGCCTTGAAGACTATGTTTCACTCCCACATGCGATGATTGCGATCAGTGATGGTGTTAAGGCTTTATTAGACAACGCGTTAGCCAATCAACAGCCTCGTAAAATGGTGTTGCGTGCTTATCACCTTGAAGCTGCATTGGCGATTGTTGATAGAATGCCGTTGGTGATTACTGTGCCTGCTGATTTGGCTTATTTGGTAGCAGAGCGTTATGACTTGGTTGTTAAGCCATTACCATTTGAATTTATGCCGTTTGATTACTCACTGATCTGGCACTCGCGTTGCGATTCTTCTGCTTCACAACAATGGTTAAGAAGAGTGGTAAAAGAAGAGTGTGGTGAGTTGATTCAAAAACGGATTGCGGATGTAGGTTTGGGTTAACCGGAGCTGAGTCTGTGTTCACTTGACCCGAATGACAAAAACGCAAAAGGGCTGATAAAAATCAGCCCTTTGTTGTTTTGGGTTATCCAAGTCTAAAGCCGTTGCTTAAGGTTTGATAACTTTATGTTTGAGAATCTATAGTTTAATGACTACGCGACCAGTGATTTGACCGTTAGTGATGTCTTCTGCTGCTTGAATTGCACCGTCTAAAGACACTTCTTTGGTTGCTTGAGCATAGAAAGATTCTGGTAGTAGCTCCGCCAGTTGTTCCCACGCTTTAATACGTTTTTCACGAGGGCACATTACAGAATCAACACCTTGTAGGCGAACGTTACGCAGAATGAATGGCATTACCGTAGTGGGTAAGTCAAAACCACCTGCTAGACCACACATTGCAACCGCACCGTTGTAATCAATTTGCGCCAATACTTTCGCAAGCACTTTGCTGCCTACCGTATCGATAGCGCCAGCCCACAGTTGTTTCTCTAGTGGCTTAGCTGGCTCTTCTAGTTCAGCACGCTCTACAATGCGTGTCGCGCCTAGTGATTTAAGTAGTTCACCGTTTACAGAAGCACGGCCAGTCACTGCTGCCACTTTGTAGCCCAGTTGGTTTAGTAGAGTGATAGATACGCTGCCTACGCCGCCACTTGCACCTGTTACTAGGATTTCACCGTCTTCTGGCTTGATGCCTGCATCTACGATAGCTTGCACACAAAGCATTGCTGTGAAGCCTGCTGTACCGATCGCCATGACTTTCTTAGCGTCTAGACCTGCTGGCATTGGCACTAACCAATCACCGTTTAGGCTCGCTTTTTCAGCCATGCCGCCCCAGTGACCTTCACCAACACCCCAACCCGTTAGAACAACTTCGTCGCCTGCTTTGTAGCGTGGGTCATCAGATTGTGAAACCACACCTGAAAGGTCGATACCAGGAACCATAGGGAAGTTACGAACAATGCGCCCTTTGCCTGTAATCGCCAAACCATCTTTGTAGTTCAAAGAAGAGTAGCTAACATCAATCTTCACGTTACCTTCTGGTAATTGAGACTCTTCAATTTGAGAAACTGACGCGATAGTTTTTTTGTCTTCTTGGTTTAGTACAAGTGCTTTAAACATGATCTGCTCCGTGGAGGAATATTAGGAAACTGAAGTAACTTTAGTTGAATCATCCGAGAAAAAATAATGAAACATCAACATTGAATATATGCGTTTTGTGCATAGATGTCAGGGTTGGTTTTTCTCTCGTTGAGTTCGCTGAACGCAACCGATGCATTGTTGGATGCCAAGTAATAAAAAGTGCAGCTATATAAATATAGCTGCACAAAAGATTACCCTTCAAGTATTACAGTCAGTAAACGCTATGGGCGTTCAAATACCGTTGCAATACCTTGGCCTAAACCAATACACATAGTCGCCAAGCCGTATTTCACGTCTTGTGCTTCCATCAGGTTGATTAGCGTCGTCGAGATACGAGAACCAGAACAGCCTAGTGGGTGACCCAGAGCAATCGCACCGCCGTTAAGGTTTACTTTCTCGTCAACAACATCCAGTAGACCTAAGTCTTTAGCACAAGGTAGAGATTGAGCAGCAAACGCTTCGTTTAACTCAATCACACCCATGTCTTCAATGGTTAGTCCTGCACGTTTAAGTGCTTTTTGGGTTGCTGGTACTGGGCCGTAACCCATGATTGAAGGATCGCAGCCAGCGATAGCCATAGACTTCACGCGAGCGCGAATCTTAAGGCCAAGTGCGTTAGCTTTCTCTTCGCTCATGATAAGCATTGCAGAAGCACCATCAGACAGAGCTGATGAAGTACCTGCTGTTACTGTGCCGTTTGCTGGGTCAAATACCGGACGCAGCTGGGATAAGCCTTCAACTGTTGTCTCTGGGCGAATGACTTCGTCGTAATCCAGAGTGAACAGAGAACCGTCTGCAGCGTGAGCTTCGGTTGGCAGGATTTCATTTTTGAAACGACCTTCAACCGTAGCTGCTTGAGCGCGAGCATGTGAGCGTGCTGCGAATGCATCTTGGTCTTCACGGCTAATACCGTGCATTTTGCCTAACATCTCAGCGGTTAGCCCCATCATGCCGGCCGCTTTTGCTACGTGTTTTGACATGCCTGGGTGAAAATCAACACCATGGTTCATTGGTACGTGGCCCATGTGCTCCACACCACCAATCAGGCAGATTTCAGCATCACCAACCATGATAGAGCGAGTTGCATCATGCAAAGCTTGCATAGATGAACCACATAAACGGTTGACTGTTACAGCACCAATCTCAATCGGTAGACCAGCAAGCAAGGCAGCGTTACGTGCAACGTTGAAGCCTTGCTCTAGTGTTTGTTGTACACAACCCCAGTAAATATCTTCAATTTCGACAGGGTTTACTTCTGGGTTGCGCTCTAAAATGCCTTTCATCAAATGTGCAGACAGATCTTCAGCACGAGTGTGACGGAAAGCTCCACCTTTGGAACGTCCCATTGGGGTGCGAAGGCAATCAACAACAACTACATTTTTCATTTTGCTATTCCTTTTCCAAATGTGGGTTACAGAGAACTGGCTTGTTGGCTGTCGTAAAAGCTTTCGCCCTTCGCTGCCATATCAAGCAATAGCTGAGGAACTTGGTACATTGCACCTAAGTCTTGGTAGCCTTTCGCCATTTCAACGAAGTTACCAATGCCCACACTGTCTAAGTAGCGGAATACGCCGCCTCTAAATGGAGGGAAGCCTAAACCGTAAACCAGTGCCATATCCGCTTCTTGCGGTGTCGCGATAATGCCTTCTTCTAGACAAAGCACCACTTCGTTGATCATTGGAATCATCACGCGCTGGATAATTGTTTGGTCATCAAAATCTTGTGGTGCTTGACATACGTCAGCCAAGATAGGAAGAATGTCTTCAGAGAAGGTCTTCTTCGGACGACCACGCTTGTCTACGCTGTATGTGTAGAAACCGCTACCGTTTTTCTGACCGTATTTTTCAGCAACGTAAAGTGCATCAATCGCATCACGACCTTCTTTGCCCATACGCTCTGGGAAACCTTGCGCCATCACAGCTTGTGCGTGGTGTGCAGTGTCTAGGCCTACAACGTCTAGTAAGTAAGCCGGGCCCATTGGCCAACCGAACTTACGCTCCATCACTTTATCGATCTTAGTGAAATCAGCACCGTCGCGTAGCAACATGCTGAAACCGCCAAAGTAAGGGAAAAGTACACGGTTAACGAAGAAGCCTGGGCAGTCGTTAACAACGATTGGGGATTTACCCATCTTCGCTGCGTAAGCAACCACGCGATTGATGGTCTCTTCTGAAGTTTGTTCACCACGGATGATCTCAACCAAAGGCATGCGATGCACAGGGTTAAAGAAGTGCATGCCACAGAAGTTTTCTGGGCGCTTCAGTGATTTCGCTAGCAGGTTGATCGGAATTGTAGAGGTGTTTGATGTTAGAACCGTGTCTTCACCAACCAAACCTTCCACTTCGCTCAGTACTGCTGCTTTTACTTTCGGGTTTTCTACTACTGCTTCAACAATCACATCCGACTGTTCTACACCCGCGTAATGCAGGCTTGGAGTAATAGAAGACAGAATACCTGCCATCTTGAATCCATCTAAGCGACCGCGTGATAAGCGTTTATTCAACAGCTTAGATGCTTCGTTCATACCTAGATCAAGCGATGCTTGTGCGATGTCTTTCATCATCACTGGCACGCCTTTTAGAGCTGATTGGTAAGCAATACCGCCGCCCATGATACCTGCACCAAGTACGGCTGCACGCTCAGTTGCTTTGTTTGCTGACTTACCCGCTTGTTTCGCTAAGCCTTTGATGTACTGGTCATTCAGGAATAAGCCAACTAATGCTTTTGCTTCTTCCGATTTCGCTAGCTTAACGAAGTGCTTACGTTCGATGTCGAGTGCTGCATCGCGATTGCTGCGTGCTGCTTCTTCAATCGCAATCACAGAAGTAATCGGAGCTGGGTAGTGAGGCCCTGCTTTTTGAGCAACTAAGCCCTTCGCCATGGTAAAGCTCATCATCGCTTCGAGTTTGCTTAGTGAAAGCGCTGATGTCTTTTGTTTACGGCGTAGCTGCCAGTCTAATTTTTCATTAGCAGCCAGAGAAACGGTATTGATTGCCGATTCTAGTAACTGGTCTGTTTCAACAATCGCATCTAACAAGCCAACTTTAAGCGCTTCATCTGCACGGCATGCTTTGCCTTGCGTGATAATTTCCATTGCGCTGTCAGCACCGATAACACGAGGTAGGCGTACACAACCACCAAAACCAGGCATGATGCCAAGTTTGGTTTCAGGTAGGCCAATGCTGGTGGTCTTGTCACCGATACGGAAATCGGTAGCGAGTACACATTCACAGCCGCCGCCAAGGGCATGGCCACGCATCATTGAAAGAGTTGGGACAGGAAGGTCTTCGAGCTTGCTGAAGATTGAATTAGCGAATCTTAACCATTCATCAAGTTCTGCTTCTGGCTTAGCAAATAGGCCAAGAAATTCAGTGATGTCTGCGCCTACAATGAACGCGTCTTTGTTTGAAGTTAAGATTAAACCACGTAATCCTGCGTGAGCATTAAGAGCATCTAACGCTTTATCTAGTGATTCTAAAGTAGCAAGGTCGAGTTTGTTTACAGAGGCTGGTGCACAGAAGCTTAATTCCGCAATACCATCTTGTAATTCCTTTACCTGTAGGGTGTTAGCTTGGTAAATCATTGTCTATCTCCATGACATACAATCCACGATTGTTTGAGAGAATCTTGTTATCTTTCTATTATTGTAGAATACCTGGTAAGACCAGTTATCTTAGTCTGTACCTCTGCTTGATTAATTTCAATACATTTTTTAAACAATTGTTTAACATTGTGCGATGGCACAGATCCTCTAACCCTTATTATTCACGCGTGATACACTTCGTCGCTCTTATTAACTAAGTTAACGATATGAATGAACAGCCTTATTTAATACCTTCTGCGTCGGCTCTGTTTGAAGAAGAGATAAAAAAGAGCGTCTTTATTACGCATCTTGCTCATACTCCAAGTGTTGAAGCTGCAAAACAGTTCGTAGAACAGGTGAAAAAAGAGCATTCTTCAGCACGACATAACTGTTGGGGTTTTGTTGCTGGTCGACCTGAAGACTCAATGCTTTGGGGTTTCAGTGATGATGGTGAACCCTCGGGTACAGCGGGTAAGCCTATCTTGGCGCAACTATCGGGCTCTGGTGTCGGTGAATTAACGGCTGTTGTGACGCGCTACTCTGGCGGAATTAAGCTTGGAACCGGCGGTTTGGTTAAGGCTTACGGCGGTGGCGTACAACAAGCTCTCAAGCTGCTTCAAACTATCGAGAAAAAAATAACCACAAAATTACGGCTAGAGTTAGACTATGGCTTTGTGCCGATCGCACAATCCATCATGGCTCAGCATCAGGCTGTTGAGGTCCAAGCGGATTATGGTGTTCAAGTTGAGCTTATTATTGAAATAGAGCTCCTTCAGGTAGATTCGTTTACCCAAACCATGATCAATAAAAGCGGTGCTAAGGCACTGGTAACGAAAGTCAAAGACAACTAGGAAGTGTGAAGCATTTCGCTTCGTTCAATAGCTCATGCAATTTCGCTCAATTATTCGAATCGTCGGATTATTATTAGCACTTTTTAGTGTATCAATGCTTGCTCCTGCGCTCGTCGCACTGATCTATCGAGATGGTGCGGGTGTGCCATTTGTGACGACCTTCTTCGTTCTCTTATTCTGTGGAGCAACTTGCTGGTTTCCAAACCGACGTTATAAGCATGAATTGAAAGCGCGTGATGGCTTTTTGATTGTTGTTCTGTTTTGGACGGTAATCGGTAGTGCGGGTGCGCTGCCGTTTTTGATCGCCGATAACCCCAATGTATCGGTAACCGATGCTTTCTTCGAATCCTTCTCTGCATTAACTACGACAGGTGCGACCGTAATTGTCGGCCTCGATGATCTGCCTAAGGCGATTCTTTTTTATCGTCAGTTCCTACAATGGTTTGGTGGTATGGGTATCATCGTATTAGCGGTAGCTATCCTCCCTGTTCTGGGTATCGGTGGTATGCAGTTATATCGTGCTGAAATCCCGGGTCCAGTAAAAGATAGCAAGATGACTCCGCGTATTGCTGAAACGGCAAAAGCGCTTTGGTACATCTACCTGAGCTTAACCATTGCTTGTGCAGTGGCGTTTTGGCTTGCTGGGATGAGCTTCTTTGATGCCATCAGTCATAGCTTCTCTACTATTGCGATTGGTGGCTTCTCGACTCACGATGCGAGCATGGGGTATTTCAATAGCCCTGCGATCAACATGATTACAGTTGTGTTCCTTCTTATATCCGCATGTAACTATTCGCTTCACTTTGCTGCATTTGCTTCAGGTGGTGTGCATCCTAAGTATTATTGGAAAGATCCTGAGTTCCGCGCCTTTATCTTTATTCAGGCAGTACTGTTCTTGGTTTGTTTCTTATTACTGCTCAATCATCACTCTTATGATTCGTACTACGATGCTTTCGACCAAGCCTTGTTCCAAACCGTGTCTATCTCTACGACCGCGGGTTTTACAACGACGGGTTTCTCAGAGTGGCCATTGTTCTTACCCGTACTGCTTTTGTTCTCTTCTTTTATAGGGGGATGTGCAGGTTCTACGGGTGGTGGTATGAAAGTGATTCGAATCTTACTACTTACTCTGCAAGGTGCTCGTGAAATGAAGCGTCTTGTTCACCCACGGGCTGTCTATACCATCAAGGTTGGCGGTTCTGCACTACCACAACGTGTTGTAGATGCGGTCTGGGGCTTCTTCTCTGCATACGCATTAGTGTTTGTGGTTTGTATGCTGGCTCTTATTGCAACTGGTATGGACGAGTTGAGTGCTTTCTCTGCGGTAGCGGCGACATTAAATAACCTTGGCCCGGGCCTTGGTGAAGTCGCAGTGCACTTTGGCGATGTGAACGACAAAGCAAAATGGGTACTTATCGTATCTATGCTGTTTGGCCGATTAGAAATCTTCACCTTATTAATCTTATTGACCCCTACGTTTTGGCGTAGCTAAGGACAACATTGTGGCAAAAGTTCTATTTTTGTATTCAAGCCGTGAAGGGCAGACCAAGAAAATCTTGAACTATATAAAAGAAGAAATGAGTGAGTTCGAATGTGAGCTTCAAGATCTGCACACTATTGGCAAGGTGGACTTTGCTCAGTACGACAGAGTGTTGATTGGCGCATCGATTCGTTATGGCCACCTTAATAAGAAGCTATATCAATTTATTGATGCCAACCTTACTCAGTTGCAATCAAGCAAGGTTGCGTTCTTCTGTGTTAACTTAACGGCGCGTAAAGAAGACCAAGGCAAAGATACACCAGAAGGCAGTGCGTATATTAAGAAGTTCCTTACCAAGTCTCCATGGCAGCCGACTTTAATCGGTGTATTTGCAGGTGCCCTCTATTACCCACGTTATAACTGGTTCGATAGAACCATGATCCGCTTTATTATGAATATGACAGGTGGTGAAACGGATACAACGAAGGAAGTTGAGTACACAAACTGGGAAAAAGTCTCTTTGTTCACTGAAAAACTGAAGAATATGTAAGATAAAAGCCTACTTTTGAGGCGTTTTGAGTTCTTTTTAATCGAACGAATAAAAAAACGAAAAAAACTTAAAAAAGGGCTTGCCAGTGTGATCGAAATCTCTATAATGCCACCTCGCTGACACGGGATGGCTTCTTAGGAAACCAGAGCGAATCAGCAAGCCAAATTAGCCAAGCCAAGCGCTTGAAAAAAGTTTTGAAAATAGTGGTTGACACTAAAACTTAAATCGCTAAAATGGCCGTCCGATTTGAGCGAAGCTCAAAAAGGAAAAGCTCTTTAACAATTTAAACCTATCAATCTGTGTGGGCACTCGTTGATGAATATCAAAAATTGATTCTTAGGAATCACATTGATTTCAATGAACTGAGTGACCAATCGATAATTTATTATCGGCACAGTCAATTCATTATCATTCTGTTGGAATGGTAATAGCTTTAGAATTACTTTTTGTAGTTTTGAAGTCAGTATTC